>JANQTO010000259.1:2018-13911 GCA_030731685.1 Nonlabens sp. | reverse complement strand
CAATTAGTATTATTTCAAAAGTAAGATATTCTCTTAACCTTAGGGTTTAATGGCATCAAAAGTTTAGAAATTACCGACGAGTGGATTGTTTGCAGTTTGCAGTTTTGACAAAACGTAAAAACCAGAACTTGCGTTCTGGTTTTGTACCTCAGGCCGGAATCGAACCGGCACGCCTTGCAGCATTGGATTTTGAATCCAACGTGTCTACCAATTCCACCACTGAGGCATGATATTGTAGCCTGCAAAAGTAATAAACTTTTCTATTGTGCGTGCATTTGTAAATCAATTAGTGAAAAGACTTTAAAAAGTTTAGTACTTTTGCACCCTTAAATTAAACACCCTAAACGTTCTAGCAATGAACTACGCATTACAAGACGCAAAACTTTTTGGCTGCCGCCAAAGCATGCACTTAGCAAAAGCTATAGCTGCTGAGTATGGTGCCACTTTGGGGCAAGTAAATTTTTCTACGTTTAGCGATGGTGAGTTTCAACCATCTTTTGAAGAATCTATACGTGGTCGTCGCATATTTATCATAGGCTCCACGCATCCTAGTAGCGACAACCTTATGGAACTGTTGCTTATGATGGATGCTGCTAAACGAGCCAGTGCAAGACATATTACGGCTGTGATACCGTATTTTGGCTGGGCGAGACAAGACCGCAAGGACAAACCTCGTGTGCCGATAGGGGCAAAAATGATTGCAAAAATTCTAGAAAGTGCTGGTGCGACACGCATCATTACTATGGATTTACATGCTGACCAAATCCAAGGTTTCTTTGAGAAGCCCGTAGATCATCTTTTTGCAAGTGCATTATTTGTACCTTACCTAAAAAGCTTAAATCTTACAGACCTAACCATTGCATCTCCCGACATGGGTGGTTCTAAAAGAGCATATGCATATGCTAAGACTTTAGAAAGTGATGTGGTGGTATGTTACAAGCAACGTCAAAAGGCAAATGTGATTTCTCACATGGAACTTATAGGTGACGTAACGGGTAAAAATGTAGTACTCGTAGACGACATGGTCGACACCGCAGGAACGCTCACAAAAGCAGCAGATGTTATGATGGAACGCGGCGCAAAAAGCGTACGAGCCATTTGTACCCATGCAATCCTTTCGGGTCAAGCTTATGAGCGTATCGAGAATTCTCAATTAGTAGAACTTATCGTTACAGATTCCATACCTCTAAAACAAGAGAGTAAAAAAATACGCGTTTTAACGTGCGCGGGACTGTTTGCAGACGTCATGAAAAGTGTGCAGAACAATGAGTCCATCAGTGAAAATTTTATCATGTAATTTCAATAACAATTAATAAATAACAAATGAAGTCAATCACGATCTTAGGATCTAAAAGAGAAAGCGTGGGCAAAAAGGCAACAAAGGCCCTACGTAATGCTGGATTGGTACCTTGCGTAATCTACGGAGAGTCAGAACCAGTTCATTTTCAAGCTGAAGAAAAGGCGTTTAAACACCTTATCTACACTCCAGATGCACACACGGTAGTCATAGACCTAGGAGCAGACGGTACTTACAATGCAATCATGCAAGACCTGCAATGGCACCCTGTAAGAGAGCTTTTGTTACATGCAGATTTCTACCAGATTACAGACGATAAGCCTGTAACCATGGAAATTCCAGTGCGTAGTGAAGGTGTTGCACGTGGTGTGCTTAATGGTGGTGTGTTACGTCGTAACATGCGTAAACTTAGAGTAAAAGCACTTCCTGCAAACCTACCTGATTTTATTACTGTAGATATTTCACAGCTTAAGATAGGTATGAAAAAGTACGTGAAAGACTTACGTACAGACGCATACGAAATTATGCATGCAGACAACGTAGTTGTAATCATGGTTAAAACTTCTCGTACTGCAGTTGCAGATACAGACGATGACGAAGAAGAAGAAGAAGAAGCAGGTGATGTTCCAGCAACTGAAACTGACGATGCGGCTGCTGTGGCAGAATAAACATCAAGTTTTTATATACACATAAGCCGCTCTACCTAGAGCGGCTTTTTTTATTTAGCCATTTATACAGCTGAATAAATAGAACTCTACAAGAAAGCATGGAGCGCTTACGACAGTGATTCATTATTTTTGCAACATGATAACGTTTTATAGAAAATGGTTGCAACTCATTGCCGGTTCTTCTAAAAAACCGCTACCCCAACACGACATGAAAAAATTTCTGATTGTAGGATTAGGAAATCCTGGAGCACAGTATGCTGAAACTAGGCATAATATAGGCTTTAAAGTACTTGACGAAATCGCCGCGATGAAAGAAGTCTCGTTTGAGACCGTTAAGCTGGGCGACCTTGCCACTACCACTCATAAAGGAAAAACCGTTTTGCTTTTAAAGCCCAACACCTTTATGAACTTAAGCGGTAAAGCGATTAAGTATTACATGAAACTAGAAGGTATTGAAAAAGATAATTTGCTGGTAATCACTGACGATTTAAACCTAGATTTCGGAACACTGCGCATGAAAGCCAAAGGTACCGACGGTGGCCATAACGGCCTTAAAGACACACAAATACAGCTAAATACGCCCAATTATCCGCGATTGCGATTTGGAATTTCGGCAGCATTTTCTCAGGGTCGTCAAGTAGATTATGTTTTGGGCGAGTGGAATAAAGATGAACTTCCCGCCCTACCCGAGCGCTTGACCACGAGCGCAAATATGGCACTATCTTTTGTTCACGCCGGGCTTGCAAACACCATGAATGCCTTTAACGGCAAGTAATTATTCCTTTATAATCTTACGCGTTACCACGGCGTCATCTACTCGTAAACGCAATAGGTACAATCCCTGAGCCATGCCAGTCATGTCCAGTTGCTGTCTTGCACTTTGTACGGAGCCTGTCGTGATTAATTTTCCGGTTAGGTCGTAGAGTTGGTAGTCCGCTTTCGCGAAAGCGTAATTACCAAAATCCATAGTAAACATATCTGTCACCGGATTAGGATACAGACTTATTTGCGCATTTAGCTCAGAATCAACACTCAATGTTTTATCAATTCCACAAATATTGAGACTCCAAGAGTTGAGTGCACCACCGTCGTTGTTTGCCGTATCAGCAATTTCAAGTGTCCAAGTACCTAGACTGTTTTCACCGTTTAAAATTGCAAGTGCATCGTCTGGAATCACAAGACCACGTACGGTAGGCGCACGCTGGTTGCAGCTCAAGGTTGTTCCCTCGTCTGTAAAAGTAGCAGCAATATCGTTACGGCTAGTACAAGATGCGTCTAACAATTTAACGCGCGTACCTGCAGGACTAATAAGCGTAAGAACAAGGTCTGCAATGTACGTATGGCTCAAATCCATAGTCACGGTAACAGAAGTCATATCCAAATTTGAAATAACATTTAAACTACCAGTCACGGTCGCAGGTGCACCTGTACTAATAGCAACTGGTACGCTGGTTGCGGCGCTTGCCGAGCATGAAATTGTCGCTGTTTTAAAACTTCGCGTGGCACTTGGTGAACCTGTAGCACAAGAATTTATGGAACGTACTCTCCAGTAATAGGTTGTATTTTCTAACAATACCGGCCTGTAAGTCGGCATCATCACCGTCGCTTGTTGGATGACATTTGTAAAACTTGCGTCTGTAGCGACCTCAACAAGATAGCTGGTCGCATTAGAATCGGCAGTCCATGAAAGAACCGGTGAAAGGTCTTGGTCTATTGCACTGTTTAACGGACTAGTTAACGCAGTAGGACTCAATGAAGGACTAGCAATAATGAGATTTAAAGGAACAGTTTTAGTTACCGATGGTGCAGTCGCAACAAGATTTATAGGGTAGCTTCCCAGTGCAGCACTTGAAACACCCGTAAAAGATAGGTTTATCGAAGTTCCCGCTGTGCTAACAGTTTGCGGAGAAATTACTGCATTTACACCAGCTGGCAGGCCTGTAACACTCAATGTGGTATTTTCTGTGAATCCGGCAAAGACATTATACGTAAAATCAAATGTAGGACTGGATGGCTGGCAGGCGGTTGCGGCAAATTCTGTTGTACTTAGTGAGAAGTTTTGTTGGGTGATGCTAATAGGAGCAGCGTTAACAGCATAGTATACATTACCTACAGCTCTGATCATAAAGCGTGCGTTATTGGTTGGGGTTATTACAGGAATCGTAATGACATGGCTGCCATCGTTAGGTACTGATGCTGCTAGCGTGATAAAACTGGTGCCGCCGTTTGTTGTCAGCAAGATGTCTACAAACTGTGTATTTATAGGCACTAGGTCTGTTCCTGCTACGTTCCATGTTATGGTTGTAGACTCTCCAGTATTCAATGTTACTGGCGAATTCATGGAGGTAATCACAAATGGGCCTTTTGTACCGTCTACGGTTACGAGCATATTATCGTCTCCGTTTTGACCACCGGCAGCCGTAAAATTACGCGCGGTGAGTGCAAATTTCATCGTGCGACCTACAGATGGTGTGACCTCAAAAGCTGGTGTTAAATTACCAGCAAAAACACTGCTCAATGTTGGAAAATATCTAAAAGTGCTAGTCACTGGCAATCGAGATCTATACATAGGACCTAGTTCTCTGGTAGGCATAGGTCCAGCCGAACTACGCGGATTATCTGTGTCAAATTGTTCCCATATATAGGTGGTTCCGCTAGTAACATTTGTCGCAGTACCATCAAGTACAAAAGCCGTTGAAAAAGGAATGGTGTAATCTGAACCTGCGTTAACTACTGGAGCTGGTATATTCAAACTTATTATGGTAGGACACGCACTAGAAACACCACTTTTAATATTTGCCGTGATATCACGAACGTTTACAAAATGAAAATAATCATCTGAATTTTGTTGCACATTAGGCGTACAAATGCCTGCATATGCCATGATTGTAGAGCCACTTCCAGGTTCAGCCTCTGTCTGTCCGTTTCCACTACGACAGTTAGAGGATGCCATCGAGTGAAAACCACCGAACTGGTGACCCATTTCATGTGCGACATAATCTATATCAAACGGGTCGCCCGTAGGGTTTGCGCGACCGGTCATACCACTACCCTTTTGGCCGGCAACGCACACGCAACCTATGCAGCCCGCATTACCACCGCCAGAGGTGTTAAAGTTGTGTCCTATATCATAAGCGCCATTTCCTATTCCCGGAAATCCTTGTGATGCAAGCCCGCCGTCCATGAGCGTTTGTGTGCGACCATTAAAGTCATTTGTGTAAGGGTCTAGTGTTGTGTCTCCATAGTACAACAACAAATCATTCTGAGCTACAAACTCTAGTGTTATAGCGAGGTCCCGTTCATAAATACCATTCACACGGTTCATGGTGATTGCTTGTTGTGCTTGAATGCGCATGCGCTTGTCTGCATCTGTACCTATGGTTCCTGCAAAAATATTTCCGTATTCTGCATTACAGGAAATGGCCACGCGGTATTTTCTGAGTCTTGCATCATTTGCAGCTTTTGCATTTGCATCTGATGATAATAGAGAAGCTGCCTTTAATTGTGGTTCGATGGTTTCACATACAAAACCAGTATTCATTTCAGGAATGTCGTCCCTGCTGTAAATAATATAGTGCGTGCCGTTAACAGTAAAAGGATCTGTATAAACCGTAGCTTCACCAGGTCTAAACTCAATACTGTGCAATCCTTGGTAGGTAAGGCTAAAACGTATAACGTGACCAGGTGACTGCAAAGATTCACCTACATAGGTTCTAATACTAGGATATTTATTATAAAGCTCAGGTTCCATCATGGGCGCTTCATAAATAGTAAAATCACGCATAACACCACGAGCATCGGGCATGGAAACAATGACGTTACTTGTCGTGTTTTCAAATCTCCTAGGCGCTGTGCTTATTACCTGTTTGAAGGCAGGCACATTAAGCGACATCATTATATATTTGCTAGGAGTAAAAGCTCGATTACTCAGGTTTTCTAATGGCTCTGAAGTTACAGTGCTCCAAAAGTTTTGACCAAACGAAAAACTTGAAACCATCATGAAAAGTAGGGTTACTACAAGTATCTTTTTAAATTGCATTTGTTTGAAAATAAGCTTCTAAGATATATTAAAAATATCATACCTTACCGTTTAGAATAATGCAAATACCATAAGCTGCAATTCAACGAGATTACGTAATTTGCGAGTCCCGAAAAAGAAGGATACCATTGCATATTTTCAATACTATTTCTGATTTTGAATCCAACAAAAATACCGTGGTAACCATAGGTACGTTTGACGGTGTTCATAAAGGACATCGCCATATTTTAAAAAGAGTAACCGACATTGCTACGAGCAGAAATCTTGCTAGTGTTGTTCTTACTTTTTTTCCGCATCCTAGAATGGTTTTACAGCCAGATCACGAACTTAAACTTATCAATACCATTGAGGAACGTACAGCACTTATTGAGCAAAATGGGATTGAGAACTTAGTGATTCATCCATTCTCTATGGAGTTTTCCCGTACCACGGCGCACGATTATGTAAAAACTATTCTTGTGGACCAGCTCAAGGCCAAAGTAGTTGTCATAGGCTATGACCACAGGTTTGGTCGTAACCGCTCGGCGAGTATCGCGCAGTTAAATGAGTATGCAACCGAATTTGATTTTAAAGTTATAGAAATCTCAAAGGAAGAGGTTGAAGAAGTAGCCGTAAGTAGTACTAAAGTGCGTGAAGCACTAACTTTAGGAAACATGCTAACAGCAGCAAAATACTTGGAACAACCATATTTTTTAACGGGTGATGTCGTTTCTGGCAAAAAAATAGGCCGTACGTTAGGCTATCCTACGGCAAACTTGCAACTAAAATCTAGTTACAAACTTATTCCTAAGGATGGTGTTTACATTACTAGCACAACCATAGATGGCAAGCTGGTTTATGGCATCACTAACATAGGCACAAACCCTACGGTAGATGATACTGGCAAACAAACTATTGAAACCTACTTTCTAGATTTTAGCGATGATCTTTACGACAAGCAACTAGCCATTCATTTTCATAAACGCCTGCGTGACGAAAAGAAGTTTGACACCATAGAACAGCTTATACAAGCGATGGACACGGACACAACAAATGCTCGCAAGTATGTCAGCAACATGGGATAATCTCTTATTTAAACGCGTTGACAACAGTGCACTCGTACTATTCCGCATACTTTACGGAATTATACTGGCAAGTGAAGCAATAGGTTCCATAGCGCTAGGAGCAGTGCGCAAACTATATATAGAGCCAGAGTTTACATTTACTTTTATAGGTTTTGAGTTTTTAGAGCCCTTACCAGGTAATGGTATGTATGTACTGTTCGGACTTATGGGACTTGCAGGAGTAATGGTAAGTATAGGTTTTAAATACCGCGGGGCTATTCTTTTTTACGCTATAGCCTGGACTTACGTGTACCTCTTGCAAAAAAGCAGTTACAACAATCACTGCTACCTCATCATGCTGTTGAACTACATCATGGTTTTTTTGCCTGCTTCAAGAGCGGTTTCGGTAGACGCGCATCTAGACAAGAGCTACAAGCAAAACTTCATGTACAGGTGGATTTACGTTTTTATCATTGCGCTATTGTGGATTGTATATGCATATGCAAGTATTGCAAAGTTCTACCCAGACTGGATGGACGGTAGTTTTATAAAACACCTTATGGCAACTCGTGGAAAGGATTTTGAGTTTCTACAGATAGCATGGGTACAGTCGGCAATTTTACATTTTGGGTTGTTTTTTGACATGCTTATTATTCCGTTTTTGTTGTGGAAACGCACGCGCTGGCTTGCTGTTGCCGCGTCTTTTTTCTTTCATATTTTTAACAGTATCGTTTTCCAAATAGGCGTTTTTCCTTATCTAGCATTAAGCTTTTTAGTATTTTTCTTTAGCACAGAAACTTTGCACAAGCGTTTTTTATGGAAAAAGACCTATTACAATCTAGGCGAGGTTGTCGTCCCTAAATACAAGAAATTATTAATCATGAGCGCTAGTATTTTCTTACTGGTTATGTTGCTTTTACCGTTGCGTCATTGGCTTATTAAAGACGACGTTCTCTGGACCGAAGAAGGTCACAAACTTAGCTGGCGCATGATGCTGCGCAGCCGTTCCGGATACGCTGTTTACACTATGGTAAATAAAAAAACAAACGTAAGTACGGTCGTAAACCTTAGAGAACGCCTGTCTGACAAACAATATAATAGCGTGCAGACAAAGCCCGATTTCATGTGGCAGTTTGCACAACGACTCAAAAAAGAACAGGCCGCACTAGGAAATGATGTTGCGGTTTACGTTAATGCTCAAGTAGGAATTAATGGAAGACCATTTACAGCGTTTACAGACCCTACTGTAGACATAGCAGCAACCTCTTGGAGCCAGTTCAAACATCATGAATGGATACTGCCATCACCACTTTATCCTCCACCAGCCGCTTCAAAAAAACAGTAACACTCACCGCTCTTTGTTGGCCTAGAAACCTTAATTTTACCATCATACTTAAATACTGATTTCATGCTACAAATCACAGCAATACGTGAGCATAAAGACGCTTTCGCGAAAGCGTTAAAAAAACGCAACATAGACGCATTACCATTACTCGAACAAGCTATACTAATCGACGAGCAACGCCGTGCAGCACAAGCAAAACTGGACGAAACGCTTGCACAGAGCAATAAACTTTCTAAAGAAATAGGCGAATTTTTCAAGTCTGGAAACGCCGCAGCTGCAAATGCACTGAAAGAGGAAACCGCAGGTCTGAAAGAAACGGCTAGAGTATATCAAGACCAACTCAATACTGCCGCCGAAGAACTGCAACAGGTTTTATTTGCAATACCGAACGTACCGCAGGACAGTGTTCCAGAAGGCAAACTGGATACTGACAATGAGATTGTGATGGAACATGGTGCCATCCCAACCTTGTATGACGGCGCACAGCCACACTGGGACCTCGCAAAACAGTATGATATTATTGATTTTGAACTTGGCAATAAAATTACAGGTGCTGGTTTCCCGGTTTATAAAAATAAAGGGGCGCGCTTACAACGTGCGCTTATTAACTATTTCCTTGACAAAAATACTGCTGCAGGCTACATAGAAATGCAGGTGCCACACCTCGTTAACGAAGCAAGCGGTTACGGTACAGGACAGTTACCTGACAAAGAAGGACAAATGTACCATGTAGGTATAGACGACCTCTATTTAATCCCAACTGCCGAGGTTCCTATTACAAACCTTTACCGCAATGACCTGCTAGAAACAAAAGACTTCCCTATTAAACTTACGGGTTACACGCCATGTTTCCGTAGAGAGGCTGGTAGTTATGGCGCTCATGTACGCGGATTGAATAGATTGCACCAGTTTGACAAAGTTGAAATTTTGCGTATTGAGCATCCAGACCACAGTGATGCTGCGCTTGACGAAATGGTTGCACACGTACGCACCATTTTAGAGGAACTAGAACTTCCATACCGTATCTTAAGATTATGTGGCGGTGACTTAGGTTTTACGTCTTCACTTACCTATGATTTTGAAGTGTACAGCACCGCTCAAGAAAAATGGCTCGAAGTAAGCAGCGTTTCTAATTTTAAAACCTTCCAGGCAAACAGGTTAAAACTGCGTTACCGCAATGGCGATAACGGCACAGAACTTGCGCACACGTTGAATGGTAGCGCGCTGGCACTTCCTCGTATACTCGCTGGTATTTTAGAAAATTACCAGACAGCAAGCGGTATCAACATTCCTAAAGTGCTGGTTCCTTATTGTGGATTTGATACGATTGACTAAATTTAGAAAATATACCCTATGAAATACCTAATCCTTTTAATAATCGGTTGTTGCGGCTTGTCTGTTTTTGGGCAGGATGACGCTCGTCTTGCCGAAAATTATCTGGACCAAGGAGAATTTGGTAAAGCGCTCAAAATTTATAATGCTATTTATAAAACAAACGAGCGCAACGTGAACGTACTCTACAAACTTATAGACATTCATCACCAGATGAAGTCCTATGAAAAAGTAGATTCGTTACTCACTACTGCCGAAAGACTCATCCCATTCGGTCAGCCGTTTGCCATTGAACGTGGTTACAATCAGGTGTTGCAGGGTAAGGAAAACCTTGCAAAACCCTATTACGACAAAGCATTGAGGATTGTGGATTCCATTCCTGGACTTGCATATTCCATCGCAACACGTTTTGAACAGCGCAGGGAACTGGAAGAGGCTATTCTTGCTTATGAAAAAGGCATGATAGGCAACCCTAAGGCAAACTATAATTACCAGCTGGCGCGTTTGTATGGTGAACAAGGAAACTTGGAAAAAATGTTTGAGACGTACATCGCGCTCATTGAATCTACTCCAAATTATCGCGCACAGGCACAGGCCATTTTCTCACAATATATTACAGACGATGCAGACAATGAAGGCAATAAACTCCTGCGTAAAGTGCTGCTATTACGCTTACGCGAAAATCAAGACCCTTTATACAATCAGCTATTAAGTTGGTTATTTGTTCAGCAAAAAGACTTCCAGAAAGCTTTTGTACAGGAACGAGCCATCTATGTGCGTTCCAGAGAAAATATGGGCGACCTACAGGACCTCGCCTACACTGCGGTTGATGAAAAAGACATAGATGCTGCAAATGAGATACTGGATTATATCATCGCAGAATCGCAAGTAATAGATGTACGCTACTATGCCGAAAGCATGAAGGCAAAATTGAAAGCAGACCAAGCGATTGCCACAAATTTTCCAGAGATAAAAGTGCTTTATGAAGACCTGCTCACGCGATACGGACGCGATGGAAATACCTTTTCCATGCAGCTGGACTATGCAAATTTTCTTGCCTTTAAAGCTGGCGACCCAGAAACAGCCACCGCATTACTCACAGAATTAGAAAAACAACGACTTTCCATTTTTCAAAAAGCCGACGTTAAAATGCTTCTTGCGGACATCCTGGTGATTCAAGAACAATTCAATCGCGCGCTTATATTGTATAGCCAAGTACAAAGTGATTTACCTAACGACGTGCGTGCGCAGGAATCTCAATTTAAGGTTGCCCGTACGAGTTATTACCAGCATGATTTTCCATGGAGCTTTACACAGTTGAAAGTATTACGTGGTGCGGCCAGTAAACTTATCGCAAACGACGCCATGGAGCTAAGCTTGCTCATTGCAGACCACTCGCTGGTAGATACTACGTATGTTGCGTTAAAAGCTTTCGCGAAAGCGGACTTAAAACAATACCAAGGAAAACGCAATGAAGCTATTGCACTCTACAAGCAATTATTGCTAGACCACAAAGGAGACGACATCGAGGACGAGGCGCTGCTCAACCTAGCAACATTGTACGAACTAGAAGGGAATGCCGAAAAAGCACGTGAACAATATCAGGTCATCATAGATAATTATGCTGACGGCATTCTTGCTGACGATGCATTTTACAACCTAGGTTTACTTAATGAGAATATTTTAAACAATCCTGCCGCTGCACAGGCGCTCTATGAACGTATTATTTATGAGCATGCAGACAGCATACACTTTGTAGATGCGCGCCGCCGTTTTAGAAGATTGCGCGGCGATACTAACGTAAACGACTTTTAAACCATGGTAATTTATAACGTAACGAGCAATATGGACGCACGCATTGCTCCAGAATGGCTGGAATGGATACGCGACCATATAGCGCAAGTTTTGGGCACCGGCCTTTTCATGGACGCAAGACTCACAGAAGTACTCGTAGAAGAACAAGATGGCTCTAAGACCTATTCCATACAGTATAAAGCTAAAAGCCGCGAGGCACTCACCACCTACTACAACACGCATGCAGAACAGTTGCGCAAAGACGCACAGTTGAAATTTGGCGAGAGCGTGCTATCGTTTCGCACCGAACTGGATGTCATTGATGAATACATGGTTCATGGGAATTTGAATTAAAAACAGGTTCCACAAACAATT
>JANQTO010000259.1:0-2008 GCA_030731685.1 Nonlabens sp. | reverse complement strand
GCGTAAATGCTTTGATTGCGTTAAAGCATCATCTTGCTTCTACCTCTAAACAAATTACCTTTGCGGTATAATAAAAACTGAAAACACGATTTGGCAAAACACAAACAGGCTAACAATAAAGCATACAAACCCAGCGACAAAGGCGTTACTGCAAAGAAATTCCTAGGGCAGCATTTCCTCATGGATATGGACGTTGCACAAGGAATTGCAAACGTTCTTTCTTATGATGGATATAAACATGTGCTAGAAATAGGCCCAGGAACTGGTGTGCTTACCCAATACATCTTAGCAAAAGACATCAAGGTTACGGCCATGGAACTAGACCGCGAGTCAGTTGCATATCTAAATTCAAATTTTAAGATAGAACAGGCTGGACTAGTAACCGACAAAAACTTTGAAGTCGTAGAAGCCGATTTTCTCAAAAAAGACTTAGGTGGTATGTTCAACGGTGAGCAGTTTGCCATCATAGGTAACTTTCCTTATAACATCAGTACCCAAATTGTTTTCAAGACCATTGAAAACAGGGAACGCATTCCTGAATTTGGTGGTATGTTCCAACGTGAGGTTGCGGAGCGCATTTGTGCACCACACGGTACAAAAACCTACGGTATTCTGTCTGTACTGGCACAAGCATATTACGATGCAACCTACTGTTTCACTGTTGGGCCAGAGGTATTTAATCCGCCGCCGAAGGTAGATAGTGGTGTACTCTTTTTAAAGCGAAAAGAAAACTACGACAAACTGAGCTGTTCCTATGAAACCTTGAGAACCGTGGTTAAACTAGCTTTTAACCAGCGACGTAAAACCTTACGTAATTCTTTAAAAAGCATGGAGCTGCCTGACGATATGCGTGAGCAAGAACTTTTTGATTTACGACCAGAGCAAATCTCAGTAGCGCATTTTGTGGAGCTAGCGACTGCTATTGAGGGGTTGACATAACAATATATGGTGACTACTCATGAAAGCACAGTTATTATTTATTTTGATAACTCTACTATATGTTAGCTGTGACGAAAACGAAACCAGCATGCCACCGAATGCAAAAATTAAAATTAAGTACGTCACCTTAGACGAACACCTGAGCCCTAGTCACATTAATTGTTCAACCGGTAGTGTACCATACCTAACAATGAACCAAAGTGATTGTTCTTTCGAGTTGGGGAATCACGAATTTGATATCGAGAAAGCATATCTTCTTGACAGTACCGGGAACTTAAGAAAATTCTTGAAATACGGTTCTGAAGGCCTACTGACGTACACAATACTCGATCTGGAAGCCGACCCAAAATATAAGGAGTACGAAGGACTAGAAAACTTTCAAGTAAAAATAGCTGAAAATCGTAAAGCTATTATAGATGGCAACAACAGTTTTTTAATTGAACAAATCTTTGAAAAGGAACGATTAATAATAGTTGAGACTAGCAAAAATTCAAAATTTGAAGGACGTCGTGTATTTTACGGTTACTAAAACATAAAATAACGGCTTATTAACAAAACGCTGCTTCAAAACAAACCCATGCCTTCTTAAAAATTCCCCACTACATTCTTAACCCCACAAGCCTCACAAGTTCTATCTGAACCATTATCTTTGTGGTGAAGCCCATTGTTATGCAGTTTAAGGTAACCGAAGAATTTACAGACCAGATTCAGGAATCTATAGCCCTGAAAGACGACGCACAGTTAGAGTCATTGCTATCTGAGCTTCACTTTGCTGATATAGCCGAGATTATAAACGAGCTTAATCTGGAAGAAGCCGTTTACATCATTAAACTGCTCGATACAGAAACCACGTCTGAAGCGCTACTTGAACTTGACGAGGACCAGCGCGACCGTGTATTGAGCGCACTTTCTCCAAAAGAAATTGCCGACGAGCTCGAGGAAATGGATACCGATGATGCTGCTGATATCCTGAACGACCTTCCCGATGATCTCGCGCAAGAGATTATCAACGAAATGCAGGACGAGCAGCACGTTGAGGACATTGTAGATCTATTGCGTTATGATGAGG
>JANQTO010000258.1 GCA_030731685.1 Nonlabens sp. | reverse complement strand
GTTTTCTTTCATGTACTTAACAATCGTGTTGATAGCACTAAGAGAATAGGTAGCTGGTTTTGTGCTGTCAAACTGGAAGTACACATTTACGTAACCACCGTTGATAAGTGTCTTAACGATTTGTTGTGTGTTACCGTCTGAACCATTAACACCATTTCCTTTATTAGAATAACGAGAATCTAATGCGCTTTCCATTTCGTCAGGAATACCATTTTTGTTTAAGTCGATTGCTCTTCCTTTGTTGTCTACAGCAACTCCACTTTCAGTGGTGTTGTCACGGTCTAAATAATTTGGTACACCATCTTGATCATCATCAGCAATATCAGATTCCATTTTAGCAAATGCTTTGCTCAGCTCGTCAATTTTTGCTGCTGTTGGGTCTATTGCAAAGTCAGCAGGAACATCACCTTTACCAAGGTAGAAAGTAAGACCTACGGATGCATTTACTAACATTCCTTCAAAACCTCTCACGTCTGAAGGTAGAACACCTCCATCCCAACCGTAGTTGTTTCTAGTAGTTCCTATAATAGTTAAATCTCCGAATATAGCAACATTGTTAGTGATTCTAATTTGTGGTGTGATACCTGCCGTAAAATTAAGCATGTGATCTACACCATCAATATTAACAGGGTCTTGTACATCAAAAAATCCAACGCCCATACCACCGTGAGCTATAATTCCAAAACGGTTTGTAGCTTCTTTAAGTCCTACGAAGTTCCCTAAGTTTACGATACCTTCAAGACCCACACGGTACAATTTGTTGTCAAACTCTACAGAAGAATCATCATCAGATTTAATATTATTGAAACCACCTTCAACCCCAATACCGAAGCTACGGGTAATCATGTAACGAACACCTAAGTCAGCTTGGTAAAAGCTTGGAGTGTTGGTAAAACCTTGTGTAAAAGGTCTAGTCGGCTTTTGAACACCAGCTCCAACGTCTATTGCCCAACGCTTGAATGATGGAGTTTCTGACATCTCTGTAGATTCAGTTGTTTGTGCATTTGAAAATGCTGCACCTAAAAAGAATGATGCAATAATAATTTTTTTCATAATATAAAGTTTTCCGCTTTAATTTGCAAATATATAAAGTTAGATATGATTATCACTATTAATTTTATCCTAAAAGCAATATTTCTCATTAAATACATACTATATCGTGTTCGTGTATCTTCTACCGTGAGTTGATGCTTATTCATTAAAAGCCCGCCGTTCGAAATACACAGATTTGCTTGTTGGCGTTTCAAAAGGTTAGAAGGTCTGATTTGTTATATTTGCATGAATAAGGAGTTCCATTAGAAGATTCCTTTTAATATGTATATTTAATTATATGATTGTAAAAAATATTTGCTGCATTGGTGCTGGATACGTAGGCGGTCCCACAATGACCATGATTGCATCTAAGTGCCCCGAAATTCAAGTGAATGTAGTGGATATAAATGAAGCTAGAATTGCTAGCTGGAACGATGTTGACGTTGAGAACATTCCCATCTATGAGCCGGGTCTAGCAGCTTTGGTGAAGCAAACACGCGGTGTGAACCTGCATTTCTCTACAAATGTTGAAAAGGCAATTCTGGATGCAGACATGATATTTATCTCAGTCAATACCCCTACTAAAACATATGGAGTAGGTAAGGGAATGGCAGCAGACCTTAAATACATTGAACTTTGTGCACGTCAAATTGCAGCAGTAGCAACTACAAATAAAATCATTGTTGAAAAATCAACCCTTCCGGTTAGAACAGCTGAGGCTTTAAGTCGTATTCTTAATAATACAGGTAATGGAGTCCAGTTTGATATACTTTCAAATCCAGAGTTTCTTGCAGAAGGTACTGCAGTTGAAGATTTATTAAACCCAGACAGAGTTCTTATAGGTGGCGAGCAAACAGAGCGTGGCTATAAAGCACAGCAAGCGTTGGTTGAGGTATATGCACGATGGGTAGATAGGGAACGTATTTTGACTACAAACGTGTGGTCATCAGAACTATCAAAGCTAACTGCCAACGCATTCTTAGCACAACGCGTAAGTTCTATTAATGCATTGAGTGAGTTGTGTGAAGTTACCGAGGCCGATGTGAACGAGGTTGCAAAAGCAATAGGGACGGACACCAGAATAGGTAGTAAGTTCTTGAATGCATCCGTAGGATTTGGAGGCTCTTGTTTTCAAAAAGATATTTTGAATCTCGTATACATAGCAAAAACCTATGGATTAGACGAAGTCGCAAATTATTGGGAACAGGTCATTATCATGAATAACCATCAAAAAAGACGCTTCGCAAAAAAAATAGTGCAACAGCTATTTAACACCGTTTCTGGTAAAAAAATAGCTATTTTAGGCTGGGCTTTTAAAAAGGACACAAATGATACGAGAGAGTCAGCCGCAATTTATGTAGCAGACTACTTACTGAGCGAGGAGGCGCAAGTCACCGTATATGACCCAAAAGTTACGAAAGAACAAATAATGGCAGACCTCAATTATTTAGGAACGCGAGACGATGCTCAAAATAGAATGTTGGTAACTGTTGTGAATTCGCCAGAAAAGGCGTTTCAAGACGCCCATGCCGTTGCAATTCTTACAGAATGGGATGAGTTTAAAACCTATAACTGGCAACACGTATATGATGTGATGTTAAAGCCCGCATTTTTGTTTGACGGCCGGAGCATTTTAGATAAAGAGGTGTTAAACGCGATAGGATTTGAAACATATCAAATAGGTAAAGGCTAATAATTGAAAATCAAGGAAAGAATTGTTATAACAGGTGCAGCTGGATTCATAGGCAGCCATTTGTGCGATTATTTTGTAGATAACGATTATGAAGTTGTGGGACTTGATAATTTTGCAACAGGCTTTAAAAAGAATATTGCTCACATACGAAGCAAACCTAATTTCAGCTTTATGGAAGGTGACATTAGAGATTTGAATGTTTGTAAACAAGCCATTTCTGGAGCCGATTATGTCTTGCATCAAGCTGCATTAGGTAGTGTTCCCCGCTCTATTTCAGACCCAATGCAGACCAACGAAGTAAACATCTCTGGTTTTTTAAATGTTTTAATAGCATCCCACGAGGCTGGTGTAAAAAAGGTGGTTTATGCAGCAAGTTCCTCTACGTATGGAAGTTCTGAGCAATTGCCTAAAGTAGAAGAAACCATTGGCAAACCACTTTCTCCCTACGCCATTACTAAGTATGTGAACGAATTGTATGCTGATGTTTTCTTTAATACCTATGGACTGAATACCATAGGTCTTAGGTATTTTAATGTTTTCGGCCCCAGACAAGACGCAAACGGTGCCTACGCTGCGGTGATACCTAAATTTGTAAAAGGTTTAATGACTGAGGGAATAATTACACTAAACGGTGATGGTTCTTATTCTAGAGATTTCACTTATATAGAAAATGTAGTGCAGGCAAACGTGAAAGCATTACTTGCTACAAGTGACCATGCTAATAACACCGTATTTAACGTGGCTTGTGGTGACAGAACGACTTTGAATGAGTTGTTGGAAATTTTAAAAGAATTGTTGGAACATCATCATATCAAGGTAGATGACGTAACCATAATTCATGGGCCGCTGCGACCTGGTGATGTTCCACATTCACAGGCGTCTATAGAAAAAGCAAAAGATTTACTAAACTACTTCCCAGAATACAATGTACGTCAAGGACTTGAAAAATCTGTGGCGTGGTATATTGAAAATCTTTAAGGATTTTAAAAATGACTACGTTTATACAACATATGCAACATAAAATAGGAATTATAGGTTTAGGTTATGTAGGACTGCCGCTTGCAAGGCTCTTTGCGACTTAATATGCCGTTGTCGGGTTTGATATCAATGCAACTCGAATCGAAGATTTGCAAGGAGGAACAGACAAAACACAAGAGATATCTGTAAAAGAATTAACTGGTGTACTAAAAC
>JANQTO010000257.1 GCA_030731685.1 Nonlabens sp. | reverse complement strand
GCCATGGGTAAATCCACAAACGCCCTAGAAGAAATTATTGCACTTTACCGTGATAATGACAGTTCCTATTTGAGTAAGATAGATATGCTACAGCAATACCATCTGGATATCATTGAAGACCTAGAACAAGGTGATGGAGCACGAGAATTGTGGGCAGTCCGCTTTCGCGAAAGCGGAATAAAAAAAGACCTCAAGGCGCAAATTGAATCTCTCAAAGGCGAAATGCTACGTAACCAAAGCCGAAATTATAGTTTTGTATACGATCAAGTGGTAGGTTATGGGGAACTACTTTCAACCAAGATTGTAGCGGCATATCTAAATGCCTGCGATATACCATTGACCTGGCTTGATGCACGCAAGCTCATCGCTACAGACAGGAAATACCGCGATGCTGGCGTAGACTGGAAACAAACTACTCAAAATGTGAAAGCGGCATGTAGCGGTTCTTTTCTTACCCAAGGATTTATAGGAAGCGACGATAATGGTTTCATGACGACGCTGGGACGTGAGGGAAGTGACTATACAGCAGCTATTATGGCACATGCGCTCAATGCAGAAAGTGTGACCATATGGAAAGATGTTCCTGGAGTGTTAAATGCTGACCCTAGGGTCTTTAATGATACTATTTTACTGGAGCAAATAAGTTACAGTGAAGCTATAGAGCTTGCATTTTATGGCGCATCTGTCATACACCCGAAAACGCTGCAGCCATTACAGGATAAAAACATACCACTTTACGTAAAATCGTTTTTAGATTCCAGCGCGCCTGGCACTGTGATTACTGAAGGTGCGGCATTAGTGCCTCAAGCGTCCTGCTTCATAGTGAAGAAAAATTTGGTAATGCTCAGCATCTCGTCGAGAGACTTTAGTTTCATAGGTGAGCATAATATAAGTCACGTATTTCAAGAGTTAAGCGCAGCAAAAATGCAAGTGGGCCTTATTCAAAACAGCGCGATTAGTTTTACCATTTGTGTAGAGGATAAATACGATAATATCGACACAGTCGTACAAGAGCTTGATACACATTATAAGGTAAGTTTTGAGTCAGGTGTATCACTATATACTGTTAGACATTATGAAGGTGACGCCATAGCCTCTATAGAGCATAATAAAAAGGTGTTGTTGAGACAGCGCACGCAAGAAACCTTACAGCTAGTCGTACAAGAGGCTTAACACTTCGTTAACTTTTAAACTATATTTGTAAATACTACACATAACTATGGGGCTAGTAAGCGCAAAAGAAGTCGCAAAGGCGATACATTTAGATAAATATGGTTTCTTAGGGACTGTAGGTGGCTGGTTGCTTATGAAGGTGACTCGCATATCTGCAATCAACAAAATCTACAACAGGCATAAAGACAAGGAAAAGATTGTTTTTTTAGACGCTATTTTAAATGATTTAAAAATAACCTTTGAGATTCCTGAGGAAGACCTGAGGCGTATTCCTAAAACAGGCGCTTTTATCACCATTTCTAATCACCCGTTAGGTGGAATAGATGGAGTGTTGTTATTAAAATTATTATTGGAGTCTAGACCAGATTTTAAGATAATTGCAAACTTTTTATTGCACCGTATTGAGCCGTTGAAGCCTTACATTATGCCTGTAAATCCATTTGAGGACCGTAAAGATGTAAAGTCTTCTACAGCAGGCTTCATGCAGGCATTACGGCATTTAAAAAGTGATATGCCACTGGGTATTTTTCCAGCAGGCGAGGTTTCTACCTATCGTGACGGCAAGCTCGTCGTGGATAAACCATGGGAAGTAACAGCCATGAAACTCGTACAACGTGCTCAGGTTCCAGTCATTCCCATTTATTTTCACGCAAAAAATAGTAGGTTGTTTTATGGACTTGCTAAAATATCTGACACATTCAGAACTGCAAAATTACCGTCTGAGGTGCTTACCCAAAAGAACCGAATCATTAAAGTGCGTATAGGTAACCCTATATCAGTAAAGGCACAAGAAGAATATAAAGAGTTGCCCGATTTTACAGAATTCTTGCGTAAGAAAACCTATATGCTTTCTAAACCGTATGCAAAGGAAGTTACGAAGCTGAGCGACATTCCTAAAAACATTAAAATCCCGAAAGCTCCTAAGGCTCCAAAAGCCATTGTAAAAGAAACAGATTCTTCACTCATGATTAAGGAAGTGGAGCAATGTCGCAATACTGACAAGCGATTGCTTGTTTCTAAAAATTATGAGGTTTTTCTAGCTAAGCGAGAACTCATTCCTAACATTGTTTTAGAATTAGGCCGCTTACGCGAAATAACTTTTAGAAAAATAGGTGAAGGAACGAATAACTCTAATGATTTAGACCAGTTTGACGATTATTACCACCATCTTTTCCTTTGGGATAATGAGGAAAATAAAGTTGCTGGTGCTTACCGCATGGGTATGGGAAGTGAGATTTATACAGAACGAGGCATAGACGGTTTTTACCTCAATGAATTGTTCGGTTTTGAGCCAGAACTTTATAAAATGATGAGCCAGTCCATAGAAATGGGTCGCGCGTTTATTATTCCCGAGTACCAGCAACGACCTATGCCGTTATTTTTGTTGTGGAAAGGAATCGTTCACTGTACGCTGCGTTTTCCAGAACATAAATATCTTATAGGTGGTGTAAGCATTAGTAATAAGTTTAGCAACTTTTCAAAATCGCTCATGATAGAGTTTATGAAAAGCAATTATTACGATCCCTATGTTGCACAGTATATTAAACCTAAACAAGACTTTAAAGTAGTTTTAGAAGATGCAGATAAGGACTTTATCTTTGACGCCTCTGAAGCTGACTTAAACAAATTTGACAAGCTCATAGATGAGTTGGAGCCTAACGAGCTGCGCTTACCCGTACTTATTAAAAAGTACGTTAAGCAAAACGCACGAGTCGTTGCTTTTAACGTAGACCCATTATTTAATAATGCTGTAGACGGTCTCATGTATATACGAATTGCAGACATTCCAGAAAGTACGGTAAAGCCAGTCATGGAAGAATTTCAGGCAGAGATGGAGGCAAAGTATTTTAGGGATAATGAAGTGCAGGGCGAGTAGCTACTCTTGCTTTGCAATTGTTTCTGAAACAAACAAATAGCCTTGAAAAATCAGTTTTATATATTTGCTTTTGTACTATCATTCACCTGTCTAGTTCACGCCCAACAAATCACGGGCTGCGTCAACGATGCAAAAACAGGTGAGAAGCTTTCTAATGTTTCAGTTTATTTCTCGGGAACTTCTATTGGAGTGGTGACAGGAATAGACGGTTGTTTCGCCATTACCTACAGGCCAGAACTGAACGCACCCCTTGTTTTAAGTGTTTTGGGATACGATAAACTAACATTTGAGAATCCGTTAGGTGCAGATCTTTCTAACATATTACTCCAGCCAAAAGTTGATGATTTAGAAGCTGTTTATCTCAATCCAGACCCTTGGACCAGAGCACAAAAAGAAGCCTGGTTTAAAAAATTATTTTTAGGAGAAATACCTGAGGCGTCTGACTGTACAATTAGAAACTTAAAAGAGGTGCGCCTGCGATTCAACCCATCAACAAATATGCTCACAGCCGTTTGTGATGTACCTATAGTCATAAATAACAAATATTTGGGTTACACCATTATGTATGACTTAATAGAGTTTGAAGCAGTTTACACGGGTATCTCGCTCAGTAATTCCATACAAATTAACAATAAGCCAGTTTCAGGTACACGGTACAAGCACCAAAGTACCTACGTAGCAGGCACCTCTTTTTTTAAAGAGCTTGATGGGAAAAAGCCAAGCGAAAGAAACAGAGAAAAAAACAGAGAGAACATGTATAAGCAATCTACGCTGAAATTTTTCCGTTCTCTGGTGTCAAAGACTTTTGAAGAAGATGGCTATGTGCTTTACCATAAGGGTTTCAAGGTAGATTTAAATAAACACGTTAGGAT
>JANQTO010000256.1 GCA_030731685.1 Nonlabens sp. | reverse complement strand
ACTTATAGGTGTAAACTGGGGTATTTTAGTTTTTGTTACTCATGAGCTTGCACGGGAAATGCACAAGTCTGTATGGATAAGAGCAGCTTTAGGTGCTTCACTTATGGTCTTTATGGACTTTTTTCTAGAACAAATATGTGCCTATGCTGGTTTTTGGGAGTTTACAAACGGAGCTGGTCTATTAAATTATGCATGCTGGTTTGTTATAGGTTATATGCTGCAACTTCTAGCATCGTTTTTTAAACTTGAAGGAGCTAAAAACCTGTCCATAAACCTGTATCTTGTACAAACCTTATTTGCTGCAATTCTATGGATTCTCATTACGATATAGCTATAATAGGTCTGGGTTGCGCTGGCAGTCATGTACTGCTAGAACTGCTTTCTAGAACCGAGACGCGCGATTTAAATATCGTAGTGCTAGACGATTTTTCTAGAGAAAGCATGCACAAAACATGGTCTTACTGGGAACGTGGAGCTGGTAAATGGGATACATTGGTTTCAAATACGTGGCAATATGCCTATTTTAAAAACACAGACGTAGATAAAAAAATAGATCTTAAAGGTTATACTTATAAAAGCATAGACAGTCCCGATTTTATAAACCACGCACTTGAAAAAGCTACTGCTTTTGAAAATGTCACGTTTATAAAAAAACCTGTTTTAAATTGTACTGTACACGATACGTTCGTTACTATAAACTATGCGCTAGGTAGTTGCACTGCGTCGCTGGTACTAGACAGCAGGATAGACCCTGATTTCTTTAAAAAAGAAGATTCTATAACATTAGACCAGCATTTCAAAGGATGGGTCATTCAAAGTGAACAGCCCGTTTTTGAAACAAACGCCATCGTGATGATGGACTATCGTTTACGTGACCCAGGAACGACGAGCTTCATGTACGTTTTACCTCATAACGCTCATACCGCACTTGTAGAATTTACCTACTTTTCTAAAAAACAAGTAGCAGACTCGGTGTATGACGATTATATGAACCAATATATTAAAGATTATCTGAGCATAGATAGCTTTAAAATACTGCACACAGAGCAAGGTTCTATTCCCATGACCGCGCATGATTTTGCCATTTACAACAAACCACTTATCCATAAAATAGGAACTGCTGGTGGCTGGGTAAAACCATCCACGGGTTACTCTTTTAAATCTAGCGAATCAAAAGCAGCTCAACTCGTTTCAAACTACATCGCTGGTCGTAATTTAAATCAAAATTTATTTTCTAAGAAATTTCGATTTTACGATGCTATTATGCTCGACGTGCTTGCCGAAGATAATGAGCGCGGCGCGGCGGTATTCCAAAATCTGTACACGAAGCAACCTATAGAGAACATTTTTGCCTTTCTGGATGAAGAAACCAGTTTTAAACAAGAAATAGCAATTATGCTACCCTTAACCTCATGGCCATTTATTAAGTTCTTCTTTAAGCGATTCTCGCAATTATTTAAGAAATAACTATAAACTGAATTTGTGCATTTGACTAAAAATATTTCACTGATATTTTTAATTCAGCTCGTTCTTATCTATGTTGTTGAGACCACTCACGTCTATGTGTAGTTTGTCGGCTTTGCGCTCACCTAGATAGGTGAATTTTGCACCCCATAAAATCTCATGTGCCTTATATGAAGTTCGTGAATACAAGGTTTGGGACGACGACTCATCAAACGCCCTGAGCATCACAATAAACTCAACATCCTTCCGTTCAAAATCAGTGGCGCTCATGTCGTACAAAGGGCTGTCCTCGGTAATAGGATGAACAATGGTCCAGACCGACGGAAAGAAAAAGACCATAGATCGCTCCAATGTAAGATTATGAAATTCCCTAAGATGCGACACTTTTCCTTTAAAAGACACGCTCATGTCTGCACTAACTTCAAGCAACTCGTTTTTCTGTGGGTTCACAACTCGCAGCATCAAGGCATTTATATTTTGGTAGGGTCCTACAACCGCTAGGTCACTAAATTTAATTTTAGAACTGGATTTAGAAAATCTACCATATAACAAACCCGTTGCAAGTGCAAAAGAAAGAAGGCCTAACAGTGATTCTATAGCTGCGACAATGTTTGCAGCAAGACCAAGCGGCGCTACCTGACCATAGCCCAATGTAGTGATGGTTTGCGCACTAAAGAAATAAGCCTCCATAAACTGATCAAAAAAAGTGGTGCCTCTTATACCAGTGAGGTTCTCCATCCCTATCACCATGTAAATACTCGCAAATACCAAATTAATGACAAAATATCCTAAGATTATGTAAAAGAAAAAGTTTGCCCATGGCATCGTAACCAGGTTATGGAAGAAATTAAGACGCTCAAAAAACGGAACATTTATCTTCACGATATTAAAGGAACCATCTTTATTTACCGCACGGTAGCCTTGCGCCTGTTCTTTATCGCCCAGTCCAAAGTCATTGTATTTTTCTTCCGTTTCGGTTTCTTTTGACATCACGAAATTTTAGAATCCAAGTCTGCCGGAATATAAAAACCGTTCCAAGCGCCTGCTATTTTGTATGGCTGGAACCTCGTGAACATTTCTTCTTTGTACCATTGCAATGCCTGCGTTTGCTGGACCGCTTGACGATGGTTTGCACTGCGGTAGGCAAACTTTTTTAATGCATTTGCGCTGTCCCATAAACTAAAGGTCGCCATTTGGGTAACCGGTCGCTCGCCTACTCCGGCAGTAAACAATAGGTTGGGATTGTCCACTAAATCAAGTTGCGAGGTAGGAACATAGTCCCAAAACCTTTTTAACATAGTCAATTTAATGGTCGCTCTGGTTATTACAGCGATGTAATCGTTAGTATCATCTAGCGTATCACTAGCCTCAAACGGATTTTGTTTAGACCACTGACCATGTGCTTTTATACTCTTTAAATAAAAGGTAAGCTGCTGGTCACTGTGCTTTTTGTAACGTTCAAATAAGCTTGATTTTTCAAAAAAAGCAGTTGCATATTCTTGATTTTCCCAAACCTGTAAAAGACCATACACGCTCCAGTCAGGTGCTGGATCAAAGTTCTTTTTACCACTTCCCAACAATTTATAAAAAGACAAACCCGCTATTTTTTTAAGCGGCGCATGCGCAAATTGCATCATTCCAAACGCCCAAAGCTTTTGTTTAAAGCTAGGATATTTAAAAAATGTAAGGGTTGTTATTTGTTGGGACACGGTTGAGCGATTAAAAAATAAAGGTAAGAACCATATGCGAGTTATGCGCTATTAAATCTATTTTTAAGGCATGAAGATTCTCAAGATTATTTTCTTACTTATCATTATACTAAACCATTGTAGCTGCAAGGAAAACGAGCAAGCCATTGTGTTAGAAAATACCACAGTTAGTCCAGAACAATATATTCCCGTAACTGATGGTTTTGATTTTCCTGTAGGGAAACCAAACGCTAAAGGATATTACAATGCGCAACGTTTTGGAAAGAATAACCACTTAGGAGACGACTGGAACGCAGTTACCGGTGGCAATAGTGACCTAGGCGACCCCATTTATGCCATAGCAAACGGCCAGGTCACTTTTGCCGAGGATATAAAAGGTGGTTGGGGCAATGTTATACGTATCAAACACAGGTTACCGGACAATCGCTTTGTGGAATCGCTTTACGCGCATTGTGGCGCTATTCACGTAAAAACAGGCGATATCATTTCAAAAGGTCATAAAATAGGGACCATAGGAAATGCCCATGGCATTTACCTCGCCCATTTGCATTTTGAGATACGAAATAACATAGGTATGGAGATAGGGCCTGGATATTCTGTTAATACTGCTGGATACCTAGACCCTACTGTATTTATTAATAGGCACCGCTAATTGCTTTGCGTATATATGTAGGGAGCACGCTTTCGCGAAAGTGAAATAACACCCAAAAAAAAGCCCTTCAAAATGAAGGGCATTGTCATTATATAAGGGCAAAGA
>JANQTO010000255.1 GCA_030731685.1 Nonlabens sp. | reverse complement strand
CACCTGGTCACAGAAGTATTTGACTACTGCTAAGTCGTGTGAGATGAATAAATACGAAAACCCAAAATCTTCTTTAAACTCATTGAGCAAATTCAAGACCTGCGCCTGCACCGATATGTCCAGCGCACTTACCGACTCATCACAAACAATAAGTTTAGGTTCTAGCGCTACGGTTCTGGCAATTCCCACACGCTGTCGCTGTCCGCCACTAAACTCATGCGGGTAGCGGTTATAATGTTCTCTAGTAAGACCTACGCGTTCTAACAATTGCAACACGCGTTCCTTGCGATCAGCATTACTAGTGCCTATTCCATGCCATTTCATAGGTTCTATGATTGCCTGTCCTACGGTAAGTCTTGGATTCAATGACGCAAACGGATCCTGAAAAATAATTTGTAAATCTTTGCGCAAAGACCGCATCTTATTAGAAGATACGTTGGTCAGGTCGATACCATCGTAGATAATGCTGCCACTGGTTGTTTTTTTAAGTCCCAGAATCAGGTTTCCCAGCGTGCTTTTACCACAACCGCTTTCACCCACAAGACCTAGACTTTCACCAGCATACAGTTTAAAACTCACGCCGTCCACAGCCCTAAAAACCTTTTTAGGATTTAAAAAGCCTGTTTTAATTGGGTATTCTTTGACGACATCGCGCAGTTCTAAAATAGGCGTTGATGCATATAATTCTTTGTGATGCGCTGCTCTTTCTTCAGCAGAAACTAGTCTAGTATCGCGGGTATTATTGACAAAATCGGCAATAGTAGGTAGTCGCTTGAGCCGCGTTTTTGTATCGGGTCTGGCAGCTATGAGAGCTTTAGTATATTGCTCTTGCGGGTTGTTGAAAATGCTACTAGCGTCACCACTTTCTACGATGCGACCTTTGTACATCACAATCACACGATGTGCAAGCGATTGCACGAGTGATAAATCATGTGATATGAAAATAATGCTAAGCCCGTACTCTTCTTGCAAGCCTTTAAGAAGCAGCAAAATCTCGCGTTGCACAGTCACGTCCAGCGCCGTTGTAGGCTCGTCTGCAATGAGTACTGCTGGTTTACAGGCGATTGCCATAGCTATCATAACGCGCTGCATCTGGCCGCCACTTATCTCGTGTGGGTACTTTGCATAGGTAATTTCGGGCGTAGGCAATTTTACTTTCTCAAACAGCTCAATGACGGTTTTATGAATCGCCTTTGCGTCGAGTTCGGTATGCAACCTCAAAACTTCAGCAACCTGTTCACCGCACGTAATCGTTGGATTGAGCGAACTCATAGGTTCCTGAAAGATCATGCTTATTTCGCTTCCGCGAAAGCGTGACCAGTCACCACCATCCAGCGCTAATAAATCTTGGTCTTTTAAAAATAGTTTATCTGCCGTGACATGCGCAACAGCCTCTGGCAACAAGCCCATTAAGGTTTTAGAAGTAACCGATTTACCACTGCCACTCTCGCCTACAATGGCAAGAATTTCCTGTGGTTTCAACTCAAAAGAAACATCGTAAAGCACCTGCGTGCGCTTGTCTCCATGCCCAAAAGACACGTTCAGACCTGCGACGGTAATTACGGGTTTATTTTGTGACGATTTGTTCATCGGTCAGTATAGGTTCTTTGCGCAATCGCAGCACCACTTGTGCTACAGCAACCACATCACGCTCGCAATATCGGGCTATGCGCGGCACGTCTTGTTCTTTATAATAGACATCGCGCACTTGCGAGCCATCTATGTCGTCTTTGGGTGACGGGATTCCGAGAACGCGCGTTAATAGTTTTAGGCTGGTAAAGTGCTTGTAATCGCCAAATTTCCACAATTCCAGCGTGTCTAAATGCATGACTTCCCATGGCTTTTTACCAAACAAATCAAGCTTAGAAGGAACCTCTAGCTGATTAATAATCATACGTCTAGCGATATACGGAAAATCAAATTCCTTACCGTTATGCGCACAAAGTAGGTGCTTGTTACCAGAAAAATGCTCATTTAACAAAGCTGCAAAGTTTTCTAATATCTGGGTTTCAGTTCCTGTAAAACTACGCACTCTAAACTCGCGACCTTTGCGGTGCACAAAATAGCCTACAGATATACATATAATCTTACCAAACTCTGCCCAGATGCCGGCGCGGTCATAGAACTGCTCGGGCGTGAACTCATCTTTACGCTGGTATTTTGTTTTATCACCGTAGAGCTGCTGGTCTATAATATCTAGATTACTAAAAGTTTCCTCTTGTGGGACTGTTTCTATATCTAGAAACAAGATATCGTCAAGTTGCAGTTGTGTTATCATAAGCTACATTTCTAGTTCATCGCCATCACCACTCTCGTCACCATAGCCACTAAAGCCGCTGCCTCCAGACCCTGCGTCCTTATATTTAGTACAATCTATTTCTATGGAAAGGTCTTCGGGTTTTTTAAATGAATCTTTAGAAATACCCAGTTCTTTAATGGCATAAACGCCTTTCATATAACTACCCCAAATAGGTAGTGCCATGGTCGCGCCCTGACCATATAGTGTACTGCCAAAATGGACAGACCTGTTCTCGCCACCTACCCAAACGCCTGTCACAAGATTGGGAACCATTCCCATAAACCACCCGTCTGAGTTGTTTTGTGTGGTTCCTGTTTTTCCTGCAATGTCATTATCAAAATTATACGGGTAGCCGGTTACTACAGTTTTATAATAATAATCGTTGCGAGCACTAGAACCGCGCAGCCTTTTACCACTACCATCTGAGGTTACACCTTCCATAAGCTTTACGGTTACATAAGCCGTTTCTGGGTTGAGAACATCCTTAGTTTCTGGAATTTGCTGGTAAACGACACGCCCGTTTTTATCTTCTATGCTCGTTACAAGAACGGGTTCTATAAAGATACCGCCGTTTGCAAAAACGCTGTAAGCGCCTACCATTTCATAAACGCTCACGGCTGGTGTTCCTAGGGCTAGTGAAGGTACAATGTCAAAATCACTCGTATCTACACCTAAACGCTCGGTGAGGTCAACCACTGCTTGTGGACCGGTTTCATTAATAAGCTTTGCACTAATAGTGTTAACAGAATTTGCAAGTGCTCCCATTAATGTCATGGTACTATTATAGCCGCCACCAGAATTTGATGGTGTCCAAGATTTTGCTGCACCATGACGACCAGCAGGTATTGTTATTTTACTGGAGCTATATGTTTTACAAGGCGAGAAATGTAATAAATCAATCGCCGTTGCGTATACAAATGGCTTGAATGTAGAACCCGGCTGGCGCTTTCCTGTAACGTGGTCGTACTGAAAGTGTTTTTGGTTAATACCGCCTACCCATGCCTTTACGTAACCTGTTTGCGGTTCCATAGACATCATTCCCGCCTGCAAAAACTTCTTATAATACAGCACAGAATCGCGTGGCGTCATGATGGTATCCACTTCTTGCCCTGGACTTTTCCAATCAAAAACGACCATGTCTGTTTTAGTATCAAAACTTTTTGAGATTTGATCATCTGTCTTTCCAGCAGCTTTTAACAATCTATAACGTTCACTGCGTCGCATCGCAGTATTTAGTATACTTTCAGTTTCAGACTTTGAAATATCACGAAACGGTGCGTTGCGATTGTTTCTATTTTGTCTGTCAAATTCCTTTTGAAGATTTGTCATGTGCGCCGCAGTTGCCTGCTCTGCAATAAGCTGCATGCGGCTATCTATAGTTACATTCACCTTGAGACCGTCACTGTACAAACTATAAGCATTTCCCGTAGCAGGGTTTGTATTTTTACTTGCCCACGATTTTAACCAGCCACGTAGGTGCTCTCTAAAATAGGTTGCCATACCGTCTGTATGACTTTCGGGAGAATAATTAAGTTCTATAGGTAGTTGTGTGAGACTATCCTTTTGAGATTCTGTCAACATACCGTTACGCACCATTTGCACAAAAACCTGATTTCTACGACCTAGAGCCTTTTCTTTTGAAACTTCACGCTTCGGGTTAAACTGCCTTGGGTTTTTAAGCATGGCTACAAAAACGGCACTTTCTTGAATATTTAAATCTTTAGGGTCTTTATCAAAATAGATATTTGCAGCAGATTTAATACCGTCACCGTAGTACAAAAAGTCTATCTGGTTCAGGTACATCGCTATAATTTCGTTTTTGGTGTACTGGCGTTCCAAACGTACTGCAATAATCCATTCTTGAATTTTTTGCAAACCACGTTGTAGTTTATTCTTACTGCGCTCACCAGTGAAGTAATTCTTTGCTAACTGCTGCGTAATGGTACTAGCGCCACCTTTTGCTCCTAAATGTCTGAATGCCCTAAGCGTTCCACGAGCATCAATTCCACTATGAGAGTAAAAACGCTCATCTTCAGTAGCTACCAGTGCGTCCACAATATTTTGCGGTAAGTCTTCAAACTGTATAGGCGTGCGGTTTTCAGAGTAGTACTTACCCAATACGACACCATCTGACGAAACGATTTCAGTAGCCAGTTCAGAGTCCGGATTTTCTAATTTTGTATGGTCTGGTAACTCGCCAAACAGTCCAAAAGAAGCCAGTAAAAATAGGAGGCACACCAGCCCGATGCCTATAAATACTAGTCTCCAATAGGTGCGCACGTGGCGTTGCAATGCTGCTTTTCTAACAGCGTCATTTTCTTTACTTGTTGCCATTTTGAGTCGATTTTTCTAGACTATATCCTACATCGAGCACTCCAGCGAGATTGTCGATGCCTTTTACTTGGTTGTTCTTGCGCATTACATGACGCAGTTGGAGTTTATAGGTTCCGCTTTCGCGAAAGCGAACACCTTCTTGATACCATAATTTATTTTCAAAGACGCCACCTGATGAAGCACCTAAAAAAGTGCCGTCTGGTGCTGCCATTTTATATTGCAATGTATCTGTTACGACTTTTCCATGGGGATATTGAAGCTCGCTAACAACCCAAAGATTGTCATATCCATATTCATGGTTATTGCGCAAATTCAAAAAGAGGTTGTACGTGCCTGTGGTATCGGGAACCTCAAAGTCAAAGGTCACGGCATCGTTAATGGGCCAGCCCAGTGACGGAAAAGTAAATTGCTGTGTCTTTACAGTTTTATCGTCACAGGAACTTAGCAGGATTAGGCCTAATATGATTAAAATAACACTGCGCATTACGAGTCTTTCTTAGGAGGTCTGTTACGATTACGATTATTGCGTCGCGGTTTTTTATCACCTGCTGTCGCGTTTTCACCGGCAGGTTTTGAGCCGTCTGTAGGTTTAGGTGTGCGTTCCGGTCTCGGTTTACGTTCCGGTCTAGGGGCACGTTCGGTTGGAGTGTTTGGTCCTTTAGCCTCGCCGGGTTTATTGCCCGTGCGTTGCGGTTTTTTCTTGCGCTGTGGCCTTGGTTTTGAAGTGGTGGACATGTCTCCATCTTCTTTTTTAGGACCTGGTGTTCTCACTGGTGCGTTTGCATCGCGAGCAGTTTGTGGTTTATTACTGTTTGTGCGCTTTTTGCGTCGCTTGCTTTTTGTGCCGGTTCCATCGAAACGGGTAAGACTGTCCTGTCCTACCACATTTTCAAATACTTTTTCTTCTTTTACCAGATGCTGTGCAGAGTATATTTCGAGTCCTGCGACAGGTTCTTTAGCTTTATTTTTTGCCATGATTTCATGGACTTGTGTGGTTGTGAGCGTGTGCCAGTTCATCCACTCGCCTTCATAGCAAAACCACATAATTCCTTTAAAAATATCTATTTTTTGACAAACAGCAGTTCCTTTTTCTGTGTACAGTTTTTGTGTTTGTTTCGGAAAATCTTTGAGCGCATCCATGTACGAATCAAGCTCGTAATTTAAACAGCACTTGAGTTTACCACATTGTCCTGCAAGCTTTTGTGGGTTCAGTGATAAGTTTTGGTAACGTGCAGCACCTGTGGTTACTGATCTGAAATCTGTCAACCAGGTGGAACAGCAAAGCTCGCGACCACAAGAACCTATACCGCCTAAACGGGACGCTTCTTGTCGCAATCCTATCTGTTTCATCTCAATGCGAGTTTTGAATTCGCCTGCATATTCACGTATTAATTGCCTAAAATCTACGCGTTCTTCTGATGTGTAATAGAAGATTGCTTTAGAGCCATCACCTTGAAATTCAATGTCAGAGATTTTCATCTCTAAATTCAATTTTATAGCAAGTTGCCTTGCACGCACTTTCATAGGCTCTTCTTTTTCGCGCGCTTCTTTCCATTTGTCTACATCGTTCTGGGATGCTATACGATAGATTTGAGGTAGTGCATTTGCACCATCGTAACGTACATTTTTTTTCTTGAGCTGAACCCTTACGAGTTCGCCAGTTAATGTTATAATTCCCACATCATGACCAGTCTCGGCTTGCGTGGCTACTACATCACCTATTTTGAGCTGTAAATTATCTGGATTTGTAAAAAATTCTTTACGTCCGTTCTTAAACCGGACCTCGACGATGTTAAATGCTTGTTGCCCATCAGGCAAATCCATATTTGCTAACCAGTCAAAAACCGTTAGTTTATTACATCCTGAGGTACCACAGGTACCATGATTTTTACAACCGCCTGGAGTGCCTCCACCGGTTCCACAACTATTACAACTCATGTATCCTTCTTCTATATATTGAAATCCAACTGGTTACACCAGCAGATTGATAGCTATTATCTGAACGTAAATATAGGTAATTAAGTATTGTTATGGTCATGCATCACCAGGTATATACCGCTCGAATAATAGTAATAGTTTAGCGGTATAGTAAGCTATAAATATGCTGCACAAAAAATAATTCCCCTATAAATTAATGGAATCTTAGCACTGAAATTCACATTGACATCCAATTTAAATGGTACCCAAATCAAAAGTCATCATTGCAGCCGACAACTATTTTTAATCGTATTTTTAAACGCGCAAACAACTTGCCCTCATGGATTTTACAAACAACCGCAACATTATACGCTGGGTCTTGATTTTTTTCTCGATGGTTGTGGTATCACTCATTTTGTGGAATACCTACATTTTCTTCCAGCAGCTTAAAGAGGCTGAACGCCAAAACATGCAAGAATATGCAATTATGGCAAAGGACCTTTACAACGAAGAGTCTGATGTGTTTAGCGATTTGCATTTAGTTGTAGGCGAGAACACGACTACGATACCGCTTATAACGGTAAATAACAAGGGGAAAATGACTGCACGCAATGTTCCCGATGCTATAAAACAGGATACTGTCGCTTTGCGAGCATTAGTTGAAAAGTTTAAAACTCAAAACGAACCCATTGTCACAAATTTTGACGGCAAACCCTTTGCCACTATTTATTACGGCAATAGCGAAATTATAGAGAACATAAAATACTATCCGCTGGCGCTGGCACTTATCATGTTGCTATTTGGTGCGGTGATATGGTTTTTTTATAGGTCTACTAAAGTAGGTGAACAAAACAAACTATGGGCAGGAATGGCAAAGGAAAGTGCGCACCAGATAGGCACACCACTTTCTTCGCTCATAGGCTGGACCACCATCCTTAAAGATACCGATGTTGACCCTAGCTACATCGTAGAGATGGAAAAAGACATTACCCGATTGGGTATCATTACAGACAGATTCTCTAAAATAGGTTCCATTCCAGAACTTAAAGAACAAGATATTGTTGCCCAAACACGTGAAGCAGTAGGCTATATTACCAGTAGGGTTTCAAAGTTGGTCACGTTTACCATAGACTTACCAGAACAACCCATTACCGTCAAGCTAAATGAGTCACTTTATGCTTGGGTAATTGAAAACCTGATTAAAAATGGGATTGATGCTATGCGTGGCAAAGGAGCTATGTCTATTTATTTACGAACAGATGTTTATAATGTCTATATACGCATTACAGATAGTGGCAAAGGCATCCCTAAATCGCAATGGAATCAAGTGTTTCAACCAGGTTTCACCACTAAGAAACGCGGCTGGGGTCTAGGTCTTTCTCTTGCAAAGCGTATTATTAACGACTACCATAACGGTAAAATTAAGGTAGCCGAAAGTAAGCGAGACAAAGGCACTACGTTTGAAATAAGTATACCTCGCATTTAAAATATCAAAACTTTAAGAGCATTAACTTTTGGTAACCAATAGTACGCCTTATTTTTGCTTATTCAAATTTATTCTAAATAAGAATTGGACTTTACTATAGCACAACTCAAGAGAGGCGAGAAAGCGATTATCAAGCAATTTAGCGAGAACGACGTTCCATTAAAACTGCTTGAAATGGGCTGTTTACCAGGTAACAGTGTGGAAATGATTCAAAGCGCTCCATTTCAAGACCCTATATATTTAAACGTTAACGGGACACATCTCGCAATACGTAGAGAAACTGCCGAAAAAATAATCGTGGAACGTTATGGGTAAAGCAATTAATGTCTCGCTCATAGGAAACCCTAACACAGGTAAAACTTCCTTATTCAATAGACTTACTGGTCTAAACCAAAAGGTAGGAAACTATCCTGGGATCACCGTTGAAAAAAAAGAGGGTCTTTGTAAACTGTCGCGCACGCTCAAAGCTCACATTCTCGATTTACCGGGAACGTATAGCTTAAACACCTCATCACTGGACGAAAGCGTGGTTGTTGAAACACTTCTCAATAGAAATTCAAAAGATTTTCCCGACGTAGCCGTTGTAGTTTCAGACATTGAGAACCTAAAGCGCAACCTGCTGCTTTTTACCCAAATTAAAGATTTAGAAATCCCGACCATTCTCGTCATTAACATGGCAGACCGTATGGAGCGCAAGGGAATTTCCCTAGACATAAAAGCTATGGAATCGCAATTGCAGGCGACCGTAGTTCTTGTGAGTGCACGCAAAAACATAGGTATTGAAAATCTCAAGGATGCTATCGCAAACTACCACCAGCTTAACACCACACCTTGCGTAAATGCCTCGAGTATAGACCCAGTTTATTTTGAAAAGCTCAAAAGTACCTATCCTAAACAACAAATTTATAAGCTGTGGCTGGTCATCACCCAAGATGTAAATTTTGGTAAATTAGACCGAAATCGCGATTTAGAAGACCTCAAAAAAAATAGCTTTAAAATCAAGTCTGAGGACGACCTCAAGCGCATGCAGCACAAAGAAACGGTTGTGCGCTATCAGTTCATCAATAATCTATTGAAGAACGTACTTACCGTAAATGCTGCTGAGGCCACAGATTTGAGAACACGTCTAGACCGTATTCTCATTCATAAAGTTTGGGGCTATCTGGTATTCTTTGCCATCTTACTACTCATTTTTCAGGCAATATATGACTGGTCGAGTTTACCTATGGAGTGGATAGATTCCGCTTTCGCGAAAGCGAGTACTCTAGTACAGAACAGTTTGCCAGCAGGCCCCTTAACTGACTTATTATCGCAGGGTATTATTCCAGGACTGGGCGGTATCGTCATTTTTATACCCCAAATCGCCATATTATTTTTATTCATCGCGCTGCTTGAAGAAAGTGGGTATATGAGCCGAGTGGTCTTTCTAATGGACCATATCATGAAAAAATTTGGGCTTAGCGGTAAAAGCGTTGTGCCATTAGTTTCTGGTACAGCATGTGCTATTCCTGCGGTTATGGCGACTCGTAATATAGAAGACTGGAAAGAACGACTTATCACCATTTTAGTTGTTCCGTTTACGACATGTTCTGCAAGGTTGCCTGTTTACCTTATCATTATTGCACTGGTAATTCCAGACCAACGTATACTGGGCGGTCTGTTCAATATGCAAGGACTTACGCTCATGTTACTCTATATGCTAGGTTTTGGCGCAGCAATATTTTCGGCTTGGGTGCTTAACAAAATATTGCCTATTAAGCGCAAAGCATTTTTTGTTATGGAAATGCCTGCCTACAAACTACCCATGTTTAAAAACGTAGCCATAACGGTCATTGAGAAAACCAAAAGTTTTGTCCTAGGCGCTGGTAAAATCATCATGGCCATATCTGTAATCTTATGGATTCTTGCGAGTTACGGCTATGGCGAACAATTTACAAATGCTGAAAAAATTGTGACTGAAGCATCCATAAACGACAACCTGACCTCAAGCGAATTAAGCCAAAAGATTGCAAGTCACAAACTAGAGCACAGTTTTATAGGCTATGTAGGTAAAGCTATAGAGCCTGCGGTGCGACCACTGGGCTATGACTGGAAAATAGGTATCGCCATTGTGAGCTCGTTTGCCGCTCGAGAGGTTTTTGTGGGAACACTTGCTACTATTTACAGTGTAGAAAGCGACGATGGCGAAGAAGAAACCATTAAAAACCGCATGCGTGCAGAGGTGAATCCTATACTCGGGACACCTCTTTTTAACTTTGCCAGCGGTATTTCGCTGCTGTTATTCTATGCATTTGCTATGCAATGTATGAGTACACTTGCCATTGTAAAAAGAGAAACAAACAGCTGGAAATGGCCAGCGATACAGTTTAGTTTTATGACCGTTATCGCGTATTTTTCTGCTCTTGCGGCTTATCAAATACTTAACAACTTATGATTATCGCACAATACATAGTCGTAGGAATTATTGCTGTGGTGGCCATAGGTTGGTTGCTAAAAACGTATGTGCTACCTTCTAAAAAAGGTGGCAATTGTGGTGATGGTGATTGTGGCTGTCATTAAAAAAGAGAGAATCCTGCCTTTTCATTATCAAAACGCTCTATTAATAATCTAGCCTGTTCGTTACTAACGGCAATGTTATGTACAAGCGGCGTAGCCTTACGAGAATTGTCTTTACCTTCAAAAGTCACGGTTTCAATAAGCAAATATTGCTGCCTTTCTCTAGGCATATGATAAACGTGAACCTTTGCATGCGCCGCGCGACTTGTACTTTGCAACGAGTCTAAAAAAGATACAGCGTCGGTATGTAGCTTTTCCAAGGTTAAATGGGAATCTGTAATCACTCTAAATTCTTTGAGCAACGTGCGTTTCTCGTACCACTGTTCGTAATCTTCAGAATATGGTTGTGGGACATATTTTGTAGCCCAATAAAACGGAGCACCTAAAAGGATGACGAACTCTATAATCCAAATAGGAAGAAGTGCCAACTCAAAAATATGCACGCGGCCTACTTCAAAACCACCTTCTACATAATAGTAATACAAAGCATCCCATTGCTCACTACCGTAAAATGCCCATGATAAATTATTGCCTAACTCAACAAGTCCAGGTAATTCACCTGTTATGTAGAAATAAGCAAAAACACTCCACTGAACATACCATACAATGATGCCCATCGACAGCACAAACACGTAACGTACGGTGCCGTTGCGAACCCTTGAGAGCTTACACAGAGCGAGAGCTACATAGCCTAACAAGATGCTTACACCCAATAGAATAAGGACATTTGCATATATCAATGGTATGTGAATTGTTGCCGCACTGTAAACGTATCCCAGCAACATAGAAATAACTATTGCAACTAATATTGCTAAAACTAAATAAGAAGGCGAGACTTTTCCAGACTCGGTATAATAGGAAGGTTGAGAATTCATCCTACAATTATAACAAAAAAAATCCCGCTCAAATGAGCAGGATTTTTGAAACTTAAAATAAGATATGATTATTGAACGACTCTTACATTAACAGCGTTCAAGCCTTTGTTACCTTCTTTTTCTTCGTATTCAACAGCATCACCTTCTCTAACCTCATCGATTAAACCAGTTACGTGCACGAAGCACTCAGTGTTTGTTCCGTCTTCAACGATGAATCCAAATCCTTTTGATTCGTTGAAAAATTTAATTGTACCTTTTTTCATTATAATATGTAATAAATTAATTAAGCCACAAAGATAGACTATTTAAATGGATATCTGTATTTAATTCTCATCATCACTAAAAGCCTATCGCAAATACGGTTCTTATTCTAAGACATTGTATCTCAAATAGATAATTCAAATTCTAAATGTGCCCGTAAGCATCGTCAACACTACAACCAGCATTGACCATAGCAAGCTACTCAAAAAGGTTCCAACAAAAAAAATCCTGCTCAGTTGAGCAGGATTTTGGACATTTAGAATAAAATATGACTATTGAACGACTCTTACGTTAACAGCGTTCATACCTTTTTTACCTTCTTTTTCTTCGTATTCTACAGCGTCACCTTCTCTAACCTCATCGATTAGACCAGTTACGTGCACGAAGCACTCTTCATTTGTGTCGTCTTCAACGATAAATCCAAATCCTTTAGATTCGTTGAAAAATTTAACGGTACCTTGTTTCATTGTAATATGTAATAAATTAATTAAGCTCCAAAGGTACACTAATTCTATATTTGACAATCTTTTTGACTGATTATTTTACGAAATGCAGCAATCACAAGGCTTACAATACGTTGATAACGTGCAAACAACAATACCAGCAGGAAATAATCTAAACGTTTGTTCCTATTATAACCTCCTTTTTTCAAATACCAAATCAGTCATCGCCTTTGTGCAAAATTGCAATAGCCCAAAAGCTCGAAAACGTACCTATACAAGCCTATCAGCTTCAACAATATGCAAGGCCAGCCTTATGGAACCGTAAGAATGCGCACCGCCTAACTGATCATAAATGGGCTTTACGGCATTGTTCTCTTTATACTCTTTGTAAAAAGGTACTACTAACCCCAACAAATCGGCAGCTACTAAGTCATGTACAGCAACGTCTTTATGTGTTAAATAGCGTGAACCTAGGTGACCTAGAACGGTATCGGGTTTTAATTCTCGTGTGGCGGCAATGGCTTCTACATCCATACCTTCTTGGAATAGCTTTGCACTTTCGTAAGCCGTATCAAAACCTTTGGTGCGTTTTGTGCGGCTCTTAGTGGACTTTGTAGCCTTATTTCCATCGCGATATACAAAACTGCCCTTGCGCATCATGGAAAAATCAGTAAGCACATCTAGAAAAGCAGTCGCATAATTCTCGAGTTTAAGTGCTCCTACTCCACTAATATCACCAAATTCACTTGTAGTAAGCGGTATACGGCTAGCCATATCCTTAAGACTGGCATCGCTAAAGACCATATAAGGAGCCATGTTATCCTCACTGGCTATTTGCGTTCGGGTTTTGCGCAGTGCTTCGTACAAATCAGTATTTACCTCACTAAGAACTTCCTGTCCAGTTGCTTTGCTTTTTTGAACGGCAAGTTCTTCTGGCTTAGGAATGACCGCCAGTCGTACAGGAGCATTTTTAAATAGCACATCGTGCGCTTGTGGCGTGAGCTTTAAATGGTTTTGCTCATGGAATGCTATCTCTAATAGCCCTTGATTTATAAGCTGTATGAGATATTGTTGCCAGCTCGCCCATGGCAATTCCTTACCAGCGCCATACGTTTTAATGCTGTTGAAACCACTATCTAGCACGGTTGCATTGCTGGCGCCGCGCAACACATCTATGGTTAGGTTAAGCCCAGCTCTTTCCTGCATCCTATAAACGGCACTTAATGCTTTTTGGGCAAGCAAGGTAGCGTCAAAGAAATCTGGTTTATTGAGGCAAACGTCACAGTTGCCACAATCTGTCGCGAGGTATTCATTAAAATAGGATAATAACATACGACGACGGCAAGTAAGCGCCTCGGCAAACTGTTTCATACGCTCGAGCTTTGCAATTTGAACATCGGCATTACCGCTGTTCATGGCAAAATCGCGCAGTTGCATCACGTCTGCATAGCTGTGGAAAAGCAAGGCTTGCGACTCGATACTATCACGACCTGCACGCCCTATTTCCTGATAATATCCTTCAATATTTTTCGGCATGTTATAATGCACTACAAAACGCACGTTAGACTTATCGATTCCCATCCCAAAAGCGATGGTCGCACATACAATTTTAGTCGTGTCCTGTATGAATCGTTCTTGCACGCTTTCGCGAAAGCGGTGTTCCAAACCTGCATGGTACGCCTCACAAGCATAGCCTAACGCGCTGAGTTTTGCGGCAAGTTTTTCACAGGTTGCTCTACTCAAACAGTAAATAATTCCCGATTCCTCTGGATACTGCTCTAAAAACCTGCGCAACTGGGGTAGCCGATTATTTCCTGGACGCACTGTTAATGTGATATTAGGCCGGTCAAAGGATGCGACAAATTCCTGCGCATGCGGTATGGCAAGCTGGTGCATAATATCGACACGCGTTGCACGGTCTGCAGTTGCGGTGAGTGCGAGCACATTTGCATCGGGAAAATGGGTTTTGAGCGTGGACAGTTGTGTGTATGCCGGTCTAAAGTCGTGACCCCATGTAGAAATACAGTGCGCCTCGTCTACGGCAATAAGGGATACAGGAGTGTTGCGCAGCGGTTCTTGTAATAAAGGTAAACTCTCTGGCGCGACATACAGTAGTTTCAAACTTCCCGTGCGCAGCTGTGCAAAAAGTTCCTGTTGCTGGCCGCTATCCTGCGAGCTGTTGTAAAAACCTGCGTTAATACCATTTGCCTGCAAGGCATCTACCTGGTCTTTCATCAATGCGATAAGGGGCGAAATAACCAGCGTAATACCGTCCAGCATCAATGCCGGCAATTGAAAACACATGGATTTACCGCCACCTGTAGGCATCACGACCATAAGGTCTTTACCTGCAATAACTTGGTCTATTATGGTTTCCTGTAGCGGTCGGAAACTATCGTACCCAAAGTAGGTTTTAAGAAGCTCTAATTTCTTGTTCATTTTCAAATTTGTTTGAATGGCGTTTATACCTGACAAAGTTAATTCTAAATGAGATTATTTTACAGTTGCACTTAAAGAAGATATAAACGACCCAAACCGCATATGCAGCTTAAGTGGAATAGCTCAAAAATTATGTGTGCTCTTCACCGGTTTACCTAAAAAGTGTTCCATATTTGTAAACGCAAGTTCTATGAAGGCTAAGACCTTTAGCTGGTACGTTTCTTGCAATTACCGAATCTCAACATAAAGTCATGAAATATTTTATAGGTATCGTTTTGTTTTTAAGCGTTCTAAATGCGCAGTCGCAAGAGGTTTTAAACCAGTACAAATATGTGGTAGTCGCCTCGCAATATGAGTTTCAATCTGAACAGAATCAGTATGACTTTAACGACCTCACGATATTTCTACTGAAAAAAAGCAATCTGAACACATTAAAAACTGGTGGCGTCTTCCCTGCCGATTATAATGTAGGAGCCTGCAACGCAGTTACCCTGAATATACAAGTGACCGGTTTTTTATCCCAAAACATGACCGTAGATTTTGTAGACTGTACTGGAACAGTTGTCTACAGCCTAGAGAGCAAGTCACGAGAAAAAGACTATCGCAAGGCGTACCATGAATGCATTAGAGAAGCACTTGAATCCCTGGACGGTTATACATATAAATTCAACCCTGTCAACAGCATGAACAATAGTGTAAAAGAATCCTTTCAGGAAATTGAAGAAGTTATTATGGAACCTGAACCATTTGAAGAGTCTGTAGATGACATCGCCGCAACGGCAATACCTGTTACCACACTTAAGGAGTTTACCTATATGGATAAACCCTTAAAATGGAGACTTAAACCAGAACAAAATGGCGGATTTAAACTCTACGAGTACGCCACCGAAATAGGTACTTTACGCAAATTGTCTAACAACAGTTTCATTGTTACCGCAACAAAATTTAATGGCATTGCGTATCCTGATGGTGAAACTATTGTACTGGAATACGAGTTAGACGGCGCTCTTAAAAAAGTAGTCTTTTTTAAGAATGACCTGTAGTCTAAACGTGCTTACCAACTTCAAAACCGTGCTTTCCTAAATACTGCTCGCCACTTTCTACCGCTGGTTTTTCCATGGTGGTTCCCATAGAATCATTCCACCTATTAAGATAACCGAAGAGCGCAATAACACCCAACATTTCCACAATCTCACCATCGTCCCAGTGCTGGTGTAACCTATCGTGAATATCTTGATTCACCGCGTTAGGCACCTGACTAGCGGCAAGTGAAAAGTCCAGCGCTGCACGCTCGGCATCGTTAAATGCTGCATGTGTGCGGTAATCCCAAATATTGTCTAATTGTTCTTGTTCTGCTCCGTAACGCTCTGCAGCGCGTATGGCATGCGCCTGACAATACCTACAACCCGTTGCGTTGCTCGAGACCCAAGCAATCATACGTTTTAGGGCACTTGTAACACGGCCTTTATTTTCCATCACCGCTTTATTCAAATTGATAAACGCCATAGAAATGGCCGGACGTCGCTGCATGGTTAAAACAGAGTTGGGGCAAAAACCTAGGGTCTCATTATAAAAATTTGCAAGCTCTTGCGTTTCTTTGT
>JANQTO010000254.1 GCA_030731685.1 Nonlabens sp. | reverse complement strand
CGAAAGTTGGATATTCTTGTTCCTGCAAAACAGGAACTAAAGCGAGTAGGTTATCTTGTTCATTTTTTGAGCAGACTATAATAGAAACTGGTTCTTTTTTACTTGTGCCAGCGTCATCTTTATAAGAAATTATCCTGCTAAGGCTTACATAATAGATACAATTGACCAAGACAAATCCTGCCAAAATGAAAAAGGCAATACCTAACTCCATGAATTATGCCTTAACAGTAGTGTCGCAATTGCCTTGCTCTGCCGGTAATTTACCGCACATACCGCAGGCTTCTCCGTCCTTATTTAAAAAAGGGTTTTGACTCGCACAAGTGCCCGAGAATTTACCGTCCTTTTTTGCCCAAATTTTGATGGCGATACCAGCAAACCCTATCGCTAGCATGGCTATAGTAATTAAAATTAATTTCATGTTACAAAGGTACAAAACAGTGCCGTATCAGCGTGTATAATAGTGGAGGAAAAAGGACTTCCATCCACGTCTATATGAAGATCGTCGTTCTTTATGATATAACGTTAACCTCGGTCTCTATTTGTATGCCGAAACGTTCCATAACTGTTTTTTGCACGTGCGTTGCCATAGCTAAAACTTCATCGCCACTTGCATTGCCGTGATTTACGAGAACTAATGCCTGTCGCTCGTGGACGGCAGCATCACCTTTTCTAAATCCTTTAAGCCCACACTGGTCTATGAGCCAGCCAGCTGGAACTTTAACTTGTTGGTTGTTAATAGGATAATGTGGCATGTCGGGAAACTTGCTTACTAAAATGTCGTAGGTGTCCCTAGCTATGATAGGATTTTTAAAAAAGCTGCCGCTATTCCCTAGCACTGCCGGGTCGGGCAGCTTGCTCTGACGTATATTGATAACTGCTTGCGCTACATTCTCGAGTGTTGTGGCTCCTAGTTTCTCAAGTTCGGCCTTTATATCACCATATCCTGTTTTAAAATCGTATTGAGTTGCTAGGGTGAGGTCTGTAAGCTTAAAGGTAACACTGGTAATAACGTACTGACCTAAAAAATCATTTTTAAAAATGGACTCACGATAACCAAAATCACAATCGGCTAGATGCAGCACTTTGACTTCTTGGGTTTTTATGTGCATAACCTCACAAGAATGAAAAATATCCTTGAGTTCCACCCCATAGGCACCTATATTTTGGATAGGAGCCGTACCTACATTGCCAGGTATAAGTGCCATGTTCTCCATTCCTCCTAGGTTATTTGCTACACAATACATAACTAGCTGGTGCCAGTTCTCACCAGCCATTACTTTAAGATACAGACTGTTTGCCTGTTTTTCTACTACCTTTATTCCTTTTAAAAGTACGTGGATAACAGGTTTGTCTATATCTTTTGTTAGGAGCATGTTGCTTCCGCCGCCCAGTAAAAAGACGCATTCATCCTTGAAATAAGATAGTGCCTCTTTAAGTTGTTGTAACGTGGTTGTTGCTGTATACGCTTTCGCGAAAGCGGATATGCCGAAAGTATTGTATTCCTTAAGCGGGAAGTGGCGTTGTACCGTTATCACCCTTTATAAACCTTTAAAGCTTCCTCTAAAATATGGACGGCTTTTATAAGCGCTTCTTTTTCTAGTACATAAGCAATTCTTATTTGATTATTTCCTGCTCCTGGAGTACTGTAAAATCCTGCAGCTGGTGCCACCATGACTGTTTCGTTATCTACGTTAAAGGATTCTAGGAGCCACTGGGCAAAATCATCGCAATTTTCTACTGGAAGCTGTGCGACACAATAAAATGCACCACCAGGATTTGCAACAGTTACACCTGGTATTTTTTCCAAACCTGCAATTAGTATATCTCTGCGTTGAATGTATTCTTCTTTAACCTCGTCAAAATACTGTTGGCTTGTTTCTAATGCAGCTTCTGCAGCTATTTGTGCAAACGTAGGTGGGCTTAAACGAGCTTGTGCAAACTTCATGGCAGCAGCCATAAACTCTTTATTTTTAGAAACCAAACAACCTATGCGCGCGCCGCACATGCTATAACGTTTTGAAACAGAATCTATCATAACAGCATGCTGTTCTAAACCTGCCATGTTCATGACAGACAGGTGCTCGCGGCCATCGTATGCAAATTCACGATAAACCTCGTCAGCAACTAAAAACAAATCGTGCTTTTTTACAAGTGCTGCTAGTTGGTCCATTTCTTCCTGTGTGTATAGGTATCCTGTTGGGTTACCAGGATTACAAATTAAGATGGCTTTAGTCTTGTTATTTATAAGTTTTTCAAACTCACTTATCGCAGGTAAAGCAAAATTTGTTTCTATGGATGTAGATATAGGTCGCACGGTGACGCCGCTAGCTGTTGCAAAACCGTTATAGTTTGCATAAAACGGTTCCGGTATGATGACCTCGTCACCATGGTCGCATATGCTACCCATTGCAAATAGTAATGCCTCGCTACCACCGGTGGAAACAATGATGTCATCTTGAGTAACGCCCATACCTAATTTATTGTAAGTAGCAGCAAGCTTGATGCGATAGGATTCATTACCTGCACTATGACTATAGGCGAGAATATCCATATTAGTCTCCTTAACCGCGCGTATCGCCTGTTCAGGAGTCTTTATGTCTGGTTGTCCTATATTTAAAGGGTATATTTTTATACCACGCAGTGTGGCGGCCTCGGCAAATGGGACTAGTTTTCTTACAGGGGAAGAAGGCATAGCTGCGCCTTTCTTAGAAATATGTGGCATGTTCTTAATTTATTACGACAAAGGTAATACCTTAAATAGGTATGTAAAAGGTATTAGCGTTTGCTTATCTTTAGTACGTATGAAAAACTTTTTAATTACAGCTGCCCTTTTGTTTTGTACTATCGTACAAGGGCAACACAGCTTTGAAATAAAAGAAGGACTTAGATTTACTGAGATTCCGTTTGAGTCAGTCTCCAACCTTATTATAGTTCCTGCTACTTTTAATGGTAAGGAGACAAAATTTATTCTAGATACTGGAGCAAGTAAATCATTGCTGTTCAATTGGAATAACATTGATACGTTAGAAATTAACGTAAAGAAGACACTTAAAATTTCTGGCTACGGAGAGCGTGAGTTTCTGGATGTATATTATACCGATGATAACCTTATAGATGTAGGAGATTCGAGAAATACGAGCGCAGTGGTTTTTGTTCTTGTCGATGAGGTGATTGATTTAGAGCCGCAGTTAGGTGTTTTTGTAAATGGTATTCTAGGTGCCGACTTCTTTAAGAATCAAGTGGTTTCTATAGATTATCAAAAAAGTGTTTTATATATCTATGCCAATATTAGCGATGTGCCATATACTCTGGATAAATATGAACGTTTTGATTTACAATTCAAAAGTGAAAAACCCTACATTGAAGCAACTATTTTTAATGCAGGTTCAAGCATGACGGGCTATTTTCTTATCGACAGTGGTAGCAGTGATGCTTTATGGAGCTTTCGAATAGATGCTTCGCTGACTAAATCGTTAAAGTATTTTGAGGATTATCTAGGTTTTGGCATGAACGGAGAAATCTATGGAAAGCGTACGAAATTAGACAAATTAAAGATTGGTGCTTTTGAATTTGGAAGGGTTGCCACTTCTTTTCCAGAATTAAAGAAATTAAGAACTGAAAAATTAAATGAAGCAATTGGAAGCATAGGAGGAGAGATTTTAAGGAGATTCACTATTATTTTCGACTATAAGAGTTCTGCTGTGTATCTCAATGAAGTGCGAGGATATAAAGATGAATTTTATTTCAATCTTGCCGGTATAAACTTGCGTTTGGGGAATAATAATTTATTTACGGAATCAATAAAAGGCAACGGAGTTGGTGATATTCAAAGTTCATACGGTTTGGTTAGAGACCAGGTAATTATAAGAGACTACAAGGAGCGTATATACAAGTATGTTCCTGAACTGATTGTGAGTTATGTTCGCAAAGAATC
>JANQTO010000253.1 GCA_030731685.1 Nonlabens sp. | reverse complement strand
AAAATCGGCAATGGCTTTCATATCTGTTCCCAATTCTGGGTAACGTTCTAACTGACCTTTAAACACCTCATACGTTGCGATGGTATCGGCCTGAGCACTGTGAGCATCAGTAAGGTCTTTATCACAATAGAATTTATAAGCAGCGACTAGCGTGCGCTGCTCCATTTTATGAAAGATATTTTGCACGTCTATCGCATTGCGGTTCCCCATGTCAAAATCAACGCCAGCACGCAGCATTTCCTCAGCGAGTAGCGGTATATCAAACCTGTTTGAATTGAAACCGGCAAGGTCAGAGTCTTTCATAATGTTATAAATCTCATGAGCAAGCTGTTCAAACGTAGGCTCATTTGCAACCATTTCATCAGTAATACCGTGAACAGCGGTAGCCTCGGCAGGAATAGGTACTGTGGGATTTACGCGGTAAGTCATCGTTTTCTCAGTGCCGTCTGGAAACAGTTTATGGATTGCAATTTCCACGATTCTATCTTTGGCGATGTTAATACCAGTGGTTTCAAGGTCAAAAAAGCAAATAGGTCTCACAAGGTTCAAGGACATGACTAGGTTTTTATACGGTTACGTGTAGATTTGTGACAAGTTCGCTTTCGCGAAAGCGAAATAACAAAAGCACTAATGCCACCTAAATTTATTATTTTTACAAAGATACCAGCTATATAAAGTTAGGCATGCATATTGCGACCAATCTTTTAAACAATTACCAATGCGGCAATTATCACTCTTTCTTATTTTAACTATAAGTGTCTACGGCTACGCGCAGTCCACTTCTGGAGAAGGAACATTAGGTAAAAAAGATAGTGCCGCTACCTTTAACGACCCTTGTGAAGATAGCAAGCAAGCTGCAATTGCAGCTGCACAAAACGGCATCTTTATTGTAAAGCATTACGGAATCATTGCCCAAAACCGACCTCATGAACAAGCATATCGCGCTATGATGAATGCTACGTATGGTGTGCAATTTGAAGATTACGGGTGCGTCATATCATCTAAGGAACTTTGTGCGATGACCGCATACAAAATTGAAATACGTAAAGCGTATGGACTCACCTTTCTCGAAGATTCCTATGACAACTTTATAGCAAAAATGAATAAAGAAGATTAATGCCCATGACTAAATTTATTGCCACCATCCTACTCTTCCTGTTTGTAACTCCTGAAACGCAAACACATGAAGGTATTCTAATTACCGTAGAAAAAGGCCATAAAAAAATCACCTACATGGCCGAAAACGTAACAGACAAAGACCTAGATATCTTTTTTAAGGTGGAGAGCAGCGGTTTCCGTCGTAGTGCAGACAGGCCTCAAATAACCACCATTCCTTCAAAGAAAAAAATAGCTTTATTGTCCTTGATACCGCTCACGGGCAAAGACACCATACATTCTTACGTAGCTATCATTACAAATCCACAGAACGATTTATCCATTATAAAAACCGATTCTCTAAATACGGATATACGGAAAATAAATCCTCGTAAACGAAAGGGAAATTAGCGAGTTAAATCCTTACGCAATAACACAAGTAGTGTTATTAAATAAACAGTATATGTTGCGACATGCGCCATGACGACTCCTTCCACTCCATAGCTGGTAATGAGAACATGTGCTGTAAAATAAAAACAACCTACACTTACAAGTTCTGCAATTAAATATCGTTTTAAGTCATTTATTGCTATAAATCTAAATGCGAGCACGGTCGTTATTACTTTCAGAAAATCACCTACAAGTTGCCATTTAAATAATGTGGTTGCTGGTTCAAATTCTGGCGAAAACAGAAATTCTATAAGGTAACCTCGTACAAAATACACCGCTAGTAATCCGGCAATAACGATGGGAAGTATATTCTTATAAAACGTAGTGATAGATGCACGGTAATTTGCCGGCGTATCATTTCTACTTAATTGCGGCAGTAAATACAAGCTTATGAGACTGGTAATAAACATCATATAATAACTTGAAATACGTGTCATTGCTTCCCACCAGCCTGCTGCCTCATCACTCACCGTAAGTCGCACGTAATCACGCACTAAAATGGTGACAAGTGGCAATAGCAAAGCACTGACCAGCGCCATAATGCTAAATTTAAAAAGCTGTCTCGCAATTTTTCTGTCTATCTTAAAGCTAAAGACCTGTGCAAAACCTACGGCTCCTATACTGTATTTCCAAAAGAAGAGCGCCACTATACACTGAATTACTGGCGTAAGAATGATGCTATACAAAGCACCTATAAGATTGTAATCGTAAATGAGGTATGCGCTCATCGCAAAAACACAAAGCCCTATAATGATGTTTACCGTAATGAACTTCTTGTAATGTTCAAAACCTTGCATCAATGTGCTCATAAAAACGAACAATGTCCAAAACGGTAGCACCGCGGCAAATACTCTAAAAAGGGTAACAAAAGAATAGTCTGTAGCGATGAGTGTAGCATCTAGCCATGGAGCCGCTACATAGATTGCCACCATGAGCACTACAGTTGCTATCGCGGCAAGTGTCCAGCCGCTGGCTATGGTTAGTGCGAGTTTCTCTTTTTGGCCTTTGAGTTGCGCCGTGTTTTTAACGAGTCCATTTTCCAGCCCTAGAACGCTAAACGCCTGAATGCCCTGAACAAAATTGCGCAGGTTTCCCATAATTCCCATGCCTGCCGCGCCTACATAATAGGCAATTATTTTAGACATCACAGCACCAGTAACGATGCGCAACAGGACCTGAATACTATTGTAACTTGCAACTTTAAGAAGCAGATTTTTACTAAAAAATTTGAATAACGTCTGCATTAATATGCGTTGATTATTTGGCAAATCCTTTTAATAGTGGTCACGCTCAGTAAAGGATTGCATGGTAAACTTACTTCTGTGTTGTGGATACGTTCCGTAATTGGAAAAGAAAAATTATTGAATTGCTCAAGCGCAACCTGTTTATGTGGTGGGATTTTATAGTGGCAACTTGTTTCAATGCCATGAGATGTCAGATATGATACAAATGTGTCGCGGTCGTCCACAAAAACAGGGAAAACGTGCATAGCGTTTTCTTCTATAAACTGCGAGTTCATTAAAGTTACTTTCGCATTTTCTAAATTTTTCATGTAAACCGCTGCAAGAGTTTTGCGCAGTTCATTGTCTGCATCGAGTGCTTTCAATCGGGTACTTAAAAATCCTGCCTGCAATGGGTCTAATCTGGAATTCACGCCCATGATGTCATTCACAAATCTGGATTCACGGCCGTAGTTTGCTATTTTACGGCACATGCTTGCTAGCGATGCGTCGTTTGTTGTGATTGCTCCAGCATCTCCTAGAGCACCTAAATTTTTAGTGGGATAAAAGGAAAATGCACTTGCTCGTGCGAGACTGCCGCTGCGATTTCCGTGCAGGTTTGTCGCTCCATGTGACTGTGCTGTATCGCAGTATATGGGTAAGGAGTTCGCTTTCGCGAAAGCGTACACCTCAACATCAACCATTTTACCATAAATATCTACACACACGATTCCATCTATGGTGCCTATGTGCGGTTTGATAACTTCGCTCGTGAGCAACAATGATTCCACATCCACGGGAACGGGCGTCATACCTGCATGTACGATGCTTAAAAAAGTTGCGATGTAGGTTTGCGCAGGCACCAGTATGTGTGCGTTTTCAGGTAGTACGCCCAAAGCTTTATCTGCAAGCAGTGCGATTGTTAGAGCATCCAAACCATTTGCCGTTCCTATACAATGCTCGACACCACAATACCTTGCAAATTCCTCTTCAAATTGAGATACAAGCGCGCCTCCTATATATTGCCCTGACTCGTGCAATGCTGCGAGAGTTGCGGCATCTTGAATAGCAAATCGCTTTTGCAACCCTTTAAGGTCTAGATAGGAAACGTTATCATGGCTCCTGTACTACAAAGTAAGTTTTTTAAAATAATATATTATGCAAAACTATTTAGG
>JANQTO010000252.1 GCA_030731685.1 Nonlabens sp. | reverse complement strand
AACATCTGTTTTTTTCATGCTAAGCCTAAAGTTGTTCAGAGAATCCTGCACCTCACATAAATACACGTCTTTATATGTAGATAGTATGGTTACCTTAATATCGTTTTTAGGAACTTGTTCATCGTCCATGTTTGCGTGGCTCTCATATTTTAAGACGTAGGTACAGTCGTTTAGCCATGAGATTTTAGAAATGATTTGCTCTTTTGTCAAGTCATTCATTTCGACCGACAGCGTATCGTTACGCATCTCGTACCAGCCACTATACTTATCATCTTTGTAGGTAAAAGTTCCCGTTTTGAAGTAGGAACAATTCAATTCTTGTTTTACAGAATCGGTTTCTGAGTCATCCGTTGCCGCAGCTTTGTCTTTACAGCCAGAGCAAATGGCTATAGTAAAACCTAGTAATACGATTGACTTCAACATTGATTTCATGGGGTGTTACTTTTTATTTTTTTTTTAAAGTTAAGCCTATCGCATGCAACGAAGAACATATCCTTAGAATTTCCAGTTTTTCAGCACATCATAAACTCTTGGTAGCGGTAAACCCATCACGTTGTAATAACAACCTACTAGTTTTTCAACGGCGGCATAGCCTAGCCAGTCTTGAACACCGTAAGCTCCAGCCTTATCCATAGGTTTATATGTGGCTATGTAATAGTCTATCTCTTCCTTGGTTAAAGTCCTGAAGTGAACTTCGGTAACGTCAGTGATACACTCCTGTTTAGAAGTTGTCGTAAAGCAGACCGAGGTAAAAACTTCGTGTACGGTTCCGCTTAATTGTTGCAACATTTCCTTTGCGTGTTCAGCCGACTTCGGTTTCTCTAATGCTTGGTCATTTTGCCAAACAATGGTGTCACTGGTTATTAACAGCTCATTTTCTTTAAGATTGTCAAATGCAGCCGCCTTTAGTTTCGATAGAAAACTGGTGATTTCGCCAGCTTTTAAAGTAGTATCATAAACTTCATTTACAGGTCGTGTCTCAATAGTAAAATCGATATCCAGGCCTTTGAGAAGTTCTTGCCTACGCGGTGATTGCGAGCCTAAGATGATTTGAGTGTCTTTGAATTTTTCAGCTAGCATGCTTAATATTTTATACGGATAACTAGAATGCTTAAAATGCCCAAAAGCAAAATCATCTTGAGTATACGAGATAATACCCTATAGTGCTTTGTAGTTGCGGCATTCCACAATTTTATCATTACAAACAGTAACGGACCTATGATTGCCAAAATGAAATAATAACTCGCCAGCTGGTTTTTAAAGAGATAAGTATACACATACCATGCAACCGCGATGATAATTCCCATAATAAATACACTCACAAAACGAGCAGCACGCGTTCGGCCCAGTGCGATAGGTAGGGTATTACGGCCACCTGCGTGGTCACCATTAATATCTTCACAATCTTTCACCCATTCCCGAGCAAGATTGATGACAAAGGCAAGTACAGTAAAATCCAATAATAAAGACATTAAAAATACCTGAGCTTCTCTAGTTTGGGGTGTCGCTACAGGAACAAGTTCAAAAACGCCTGGTATTAAAATCACCAGGCCAACCAGCAGCGAGATAACGATGTTACCTACCAAAAGCATGCTTTTTAAGGTGGTTGCATAACTGTAAAGGACAAATGCAACGATAACAAATACCACAGCAAGAATAGGTCTGTCCACGCTGTTTGCAAGCACAAAACCGCATACTACAGCGATACTGGTAAGAACCATATATAGCGTAAAAGCACGCTCTTCAGCAATGTACTTACCTACAATTACTTTTTCTGGCTTGTTCACTGCGTCTATGTTAACATCGTAAATGTCGTTGATAACGTTGCCGCCAGCAGTGAGCAGGGCAGTAGCAATAACCAATAATCCAACTTGCCAGGCCTCAAGGGCAAGCTCTAATCCAGATGGTTCTAAGATAACATAAATGACCAGTAACTGCGTGAGTACAGTCATGAGAACATTAGGCCATCGTATAAGGTTTAAGTAATTCAATAACAAAATATTAGGTGCTTGAAATGGTGGTAGAGTCTGCTGTGTACCACTTGCCGTGAACTTTGAGTACTTGTTCTATAACATCGCGAGCACAGGAATCACCACCTATTTTGTGTGAAATATAATGAGAAATCGCTTTTACCTCTGGCACGGCGTCTTGAGGACAACATGCAAGACCTGCCATGTTCATTACGGGAATATCAGGAATGTCATCACCCATATATAAAACCTGCTGTGACTTTAAGTTTTTGGCAAGCATATATTCTTTCATAAATCCGGTTTTGTCGCTAGCATTGAGATAAATATCTTGTATTCCTAGACCTTCTAAACGCTGGCGTACACCTTCATTGCGGCCACCGGTAATAATACAAATATTGTAACCATGTTCTATGGCAACTTTAAGCGCATAGCCGTCACGCGCATTCATGGAGCGTAAAAGCTCGCCACTTTCAGATATCATCATACGGCCGTCAGTAAGCACGCCATCTACATCAAAAATGAAGGTTGTAATATCATGTAATAATTCTTTATAACTCTGTGCCATAGGTTTTTAATATGGATTGTGTAATCGCTTGGTACATGTCTAATTCTGTAGCGTCAAGCATGTTTTTATGGGTTTCTAATGTGGTTAAATCAGCACGTTTTGCTGGTCCTGTTTGTGCACTGTATGGTCCCATTTCTATTGCTTTTAATAGGGTTTCCTTCATTAAAGGCTCTAAAAGTTCTAGTTCTAAATCCTCTTTTTCAAGTACTCGCTGCGTTTTGAGATAACAGTGATTTACAAAATTGTTTGCGTATACTGCTGCGAGGTGTAGGTATTTGCGCTGTGAGGAATTTAGGTGTTTACGCTTTCGCGAAAGCGAACTCCCTACAAACTCCAGTTGCTCCATTACTTTACTACTGCTGGCCTCTAAACATATCGTGATTTCTTCAAATCGAGCTGTACGAGACTTACTAAAACTTTGAGGAAGGTAAAAAACACCATGGTTCTTATGATCTGAAACAGCTTCTAACGACACGCTACCGCTGGTATGCGCAACAATCGCATTTGTTTTAATCTCATTGCTTATGGTTGCAATGGTATCGTCTGGTGTGCACAAAAGAATGAGGTCACATACAGGCAAGGTTTCTAATGATTTTACGAGTGGAGCCTGAAGTGTGTCTAAACTACGATTACTGTGATTTAGGTAGCCTACGAGCGTGCAATTCTTGCTTTTTTCAAAGGCACTACAAAGTTGGGTTCCTAGATTTCCCGTTCCTATGACAACTATCCTAATCATGCTGTAAAAATACGCACTTAGCCACGACTCACAAGTTAGATGAATCGGGTTTTGTGAAGTATCTTTGCAGCCTGTAAAATTGCCCTATGAAAGACAGGATTTTAAGTGTGCTTATCTCTACCAGAACCATGACCTTTTTATTGCTCCTTTTTGCCGCGAGCATGGCAGCTGGAACCTTTATCGAAAGCAATTATGATACACCTACCTCTAAAATATGGATTTATAATGCATGGTGGTTTGAGGTTATGATGTTATTGCTGGTTGTTAATTTTATAGGTAATATTAAAAGATACCAGTTATTACAATGGAAAAAGTGGGCAACGCTCACGATGCACCTTTCTTGGATTTTTATTATTATAGGTGCTGGTATCACCAGATATATTTCCTTTGAAGGTGTGATGCTTATACGAGAAGGAGAAACGGAAGAGACTTTTTACAGCGATGCTACCTACTATAGTGCTATTATACACGGTGAAGACCCAAATGGAAATCCTATGCAACGTACCGTAGATGAGGAAATACTCATTTCACCTTATGACTACAGCACCGTAAAAACGATTGATTTTTATAATACAAAGGTAAAAAAATATTCTTCAGTTTCACGATCCTATTCTTAATATGATAAAATGTTAAACTGCATACATCAATAACTATGTCGGTTGTTGTAGGTGTGATCCACATTTCCCCGAATGGA
>JANQTO010000251.1 GCA_030731685.1 Nonlabens sp. | reverse complement strand
AAAACGTACTGCCTGCGCAGCTTTTACTGGTAATACTTTGAAATTATTATAAACAAGTTCACCATTCACAAAAGTATGTGTAATGCGGCTTTTAAAAGTAACACCTTCAAATGGAGACCAGCCACATTTTGCTAGAATGTTATCTTTGGTAACCGTCCATGGGTTGTTCGGGTCTACCATGACAAGATCTGCCTTATACCCTTTTTTAATGAAACCACGGTCGGCTATGTCAAAAAGCAAAGCTGGATTGTGACACATTTTCTCTACAACCTTTTCTATAGAAATGCGCTCCTCACTTACAAAATGCAGCATCGCAGGTAGTGCATGCTGCACTAGCGGCCCACCGCTAGGACATGAATTATAAGGGTTATTTTTTTCTTCTAGGGTATGCGGTGCATGGTCTGTTGCAATCACGTCTATGCGGTCATCAAGGAGCGCCTCCCACAATTGCTCTTTATCTTCAGGTTTTTTAACGGCAGGGTTCCATTTAATGAGAGATCCTTTACTTGCATAATCTTTGTCACTAAACCATAAATGGTGAATGCAAACCTCGCTGGTAATCTTTTTTTGCTTGAGGTCACCGCCTTTTTTGAACAAACTAGTTTCTTTACCAGTGGATAGGTGAAAAACGTGAATTCTTGCTCCAGTTTCCTGTGCAAGCGCGATAGCGCCAGAGCTGCTTATATAACAAGCTTCTTCGCTGCGTATTATAGGATGTTGCTCTATAGGAATACCCTCACCATAAGTCTCCATCGCTTCTTTATGATTTGCCTTGATAGTGCCCTCGTCTTCACAATGCAGTGCTATACGCAACTTTACGTTAGAGAATATTTTTTTCAGTACTTCTTTGTCGTCAACCAACATATCACCTGTTGAAGAACCTAAGAAAAGTTTGAGCGCCGGAACACGATTTACATCTACTTTTAATATTTCTTCTAAATTAGAATTTGTCCCACCAAACATGAATGCATAATTAGCATGGCTATTTTTAGCAGCTAAACCCATTTTATGCTCCCAAGCTTCAATGGTAGTGGTTTGCGGGTTTGTATTAGGCATCTCAAAATAAGTCGTAATGCCTCCTGCCACTGCTGCTGCGCTCTCGCTGGCTATGTCACCTTTGTGCGTTAGACCAGGCTCTCTAAAATGTACCTGGTCATCTATAATGCCTGGCAGTAAAAACTGACCTTCGGCATCAAGGATATGCGTATCCGCATTTTTTGCGCTAATGTTTTCTCCTATTTCAACAATAGTATCACCTTCTATATAAACATCACCCATCATTATGGAGCCCTCGTTTACGATTTTGGCATTCTTGATAAGTAACTTTTTCATAATTCTAATTTCCCTAAGATGCTTTTGAGTTTCATACTTAAAACTCCTATTACTGCTTCACTAATTATATTTCCAGACATTTTTGATTTACCGCGTTTACGGTCTGTAAAAATAACTGGAACTTCTACAATATTTGCTTTTAAAAGCCAGGCTTTAAACTTCAATTCTATTTGAAAAGCATAGCCTACAAATTTAATGGTATCTAAATTAATACGCCTTAAAAGAGAAGCTTTATAGCAAACAAATCCTGCTGTGGCATCTTTTACGGGCATGCCTGTGATAAGCCTTACGTACATAGAAGCTCCATAGGATAACAAGATACGAGAAAGCGGCCAGTTAACTACATTTACACCTTTTATGTATCTGCTGCCAATAGCCAAATCTGCATTTCCATTGCTGCATGTGTCATATAAATGCTCTAAGTCTTCAGGATTGTGCGAGAAGTCAGCATCCATTTCAAAGATATATTCATAATCCCTACCCAGCGCCCATTTAAAGCCGTGTATGTAGGCCGTGCCCAATCCTAACTTTCCTTGTCGTTGTTCTAAAAACAACCTAGATGGAAAATCCATTTGCTTTGTTTGTACAAGCTGCGCGGTTCCATCTGGAGAATTATCATCTATGATGAGAACATGGGTATATTTATAAGATGCCATCAAGGCATCTATCATGAGGCCTATATTCTCAATTTCATTATAGGTTGGTATAATTATAAGCGATTGTCTCATAGCGGGCGGTAAAATTACGTATAATCACGCTATCCTTGCACTAGGAATTTAAAAAGCTATTATTTTTACCTGCATTATGGGCGAGGAACGTTTAATTATATCTCAAGATTGGATTACTGTGACATTTGCATTGTGCTTGTTACTCCTCGCTTTCGCGAAAGTGTTCTCTAGAGTGCGTATTCCAGATATACTTTCTGCATATATAAGCGACAGATTCATAAACATTACTCGTAGCAATAGTGACGGATTTACACTGCTTAAAGTGGCAAACCTTATGATATATGGTCTGAGCCTTGCACTGCTCGTTTATGCCCTAATTGTCGCCAAAGAGTTTAAACCAGCAAATCTCAATACATATTTACTTTGCCTTTTAGGTGTAAGCATATTTTTATTGCTAAAACAGTATTTGGGAAAGCTCATATCAACCATCTTAGGGTTTGAAAATGTCATGGAACTACTGGACTTTCATAGAAACGTATATCGCAGCATGTTCAGTTATGCACTATTACTACTAACTATAATGCTGTTTATTGTGTTTAAATTAAATGATAAAGCAGTGCTTTACATTGTCATTGCTACTGTCTTGTTATTATTGACCTACAACATCGTTCTCATTTATACGTATCGACAACTATTGATACGCAAATTGTTTTATTTTATTTTGTATCTTTGCACGCTCGAAATTGCACCCTATCTACTTTTGTACAAGTATTTTAGAGTATTAGAGAGTTAATAAAAAGAAAAGATGCTTATGAAAGTGAAAACAATTTTAGTTTCCCAACCTGAACCTAAAATGGAAAATTCACCTTACCAAAGTCTTGTTGACAAGACAAAGGTAAAGATAGATTTTCGCTCTTTTATTCATGTCGAAGGCGCTACTGGCAAAGAAGTTAGAGAACAAAAAATAGATTTAACAAAATTTACTGCCATCATACTTACGAGTCGCAACAGTGTTGACCACTTCTTTAGAGTGGCTGACGAGATGCGGTTCAAAGTACCTGACACGCTTAAGTATTTTTGCCAAAGTGAAGCAGTAGCATTCTATCTTCAAAAATATGTAGTGTACCGCAAGCGTAAAATTTACGTAGGAAAACGAACTTTCAAGGAATTACTTCCGTTAATAAAAAAGCACAAATCAGAAACTTTTTTAGCTCCTAGTTCAGACAAGCTTACAGAGCCTATCCCTGAGGAACTTGAAAAATTAGGGATTAAAGGAACAGCTGCAACTTTTTTTAGAACTGTGATTAGTGACCTTTCTGATTTAGCTGATGTTAAATATGATGTTCTAGTGTTCTTTAGCCCTAGTGGTATTGATTCATTGTTTCACAATTTTCCGACTTTTAAGCAAGATGAAACATGCATTGCTGTATTCGGAAATTCAACTATGCAAGCTGCTAAAGACAAAGGTTTACGCATAGACATTCTAGCGCCTACACCCGAAGCGCCGTCCATGACTATGGCAATTGAAAACTACATTAAAACTGCAAAGTAAAGTCTGGACGTAAACTCTTACCTGTTTTAAAGTTTATTCTGTATTTACACCACAAAAAAACGTCCTGAATAATTAGGACGTTTTTCACATAATAAATTTTTGAAACTTTATTTCAACGGACCACCTGCAAGGATTTCTGGAGATGCCTGTGCTTCAAACTTTTTGAAGTTCTCTCTGAAAAATGAGGTAAGTTTAGATGCTGTTTCATAATAGCCTTGGTCATTATTCCAGGTAGCTCGCGGACTCAATACATCTGTAGGCACATTAGGACATACTCTGGGCTGCGCAACACCAAACACTGAGTGAATATGATAATTGTCCTTATTTGCCTCTTCTAGCGTTCCGTTAATAGCAGCGGTAATCATCGCTCTAGTATATTTGAGTTTCATACGGGAACCTACGCCATAAGGACCACCAGTCCAGCCCGTATT
>JANQTO010000250.1 GCA_030731685.1 Nonlabens sp. | reverse complement strand
GTATTTAACGACCCAAGTGAGTGGCGGCAAGGAAACGGCATTAGTCATCGTGATAGCCGTCGTGCTCAGTTTATTTTTACTTAAAAATATTTTTAGTTATCTCGCTACGTTTTTTATTACTTATTTGCGCAACGGTGTGTTAAAAGATATACGTGACGACTTGTATAAAAAAATAATCAACCTACCCATTTCCTTCTTTTCAGAAAAACGCAAAGGCGACGTGATTGCGCGTGCAAGTTCAGACGTTACCGAGATACAGAACAGCTTTCTAAGTATTTTAGAACTTATTGTAAAAGAACCTCTTAACGTTATTTTTACGCTCGCAGTCATGTTTTTTATAAGTGTAAAGCTGTCGCTTTTTGTGCTTATTTTCATTCCTATCGCTGGTTTTATTCTCTCGCTGGTGGGCAAATCTCTCAAACGACAATCTGATAAAGTTCAAAAAGAACAAGGCAATTTTTTATCGCTACTCGAGGAAACACTAAGCGGTCTCAAAGTCATTAAAGGTTTTAATGCAGAAGAACGTCTGACAGATACCTTTACCCAAAGCACGTCACGATACAGTAATTATGCAAATAAAATGTTACACCGCACAGGACTTGCACAACCTGTAAGCGAGTTTCTAGGCATAGGAATCATCGGTGTTTTGTTATGGTTTGGTGGCCGTATGGTACTGGTAGAAGAAAGTATAGCTGGCACAGACTTCATAGGTTTTATGGCACTTTCTTACGGGATTTTAACACCTGCAAAAGCACTTTCTAAAGCCAGTTACAGTGTTAAAACTGGAAACGCGGCAGCAGAGCGTGTTTTAGAAATTTTAAAAACAGAAAGTACGATTGCAGATAGTGCAGGTTCCTTAACAATAAACGGTTTTAAAAACAGTATAGATTTGAGCAACGTCACTTTTTCTTATGAAGAAGAACCTGTTCTTAAAAACTTTACCCTTTCCATTCCGGCAGGCAAAACGGTGGCTCTTGTAGGACAATCTGGTAGTGGTAAAAGTACCATAGCAAACCTACTTACCCGTTTTTATGACATTGAGCAAGGCAGTATCGCGATAGATGGCAAAAACATAAAAGACATTACCCTTAAAAGCCTGCGTGACCAGATGGCACTTGTAACCCAAGACTCGGTGTTGTTTAATGACACCATAGCGGTCAACATTGCTTTGTCAGATAAGCACGCGAGTGAAGAACGTGTCATCGAAGCCTTGAAAATAGCAAACGCTTGGGAATTTGTAAGCCAGCTGCCCGACGGTATTCATACAAACATAGGCGATAGTGGTAATAAACTAAGTGGTGGACAAAAACAGCGTTTAAGCATCGCCAGAGCCGTTCTTAAAAACGCACCTATTCTTATACTCGACGAGGCAACCAGCGCACTAGACACTGAGAGCGAGCGACTGGTACAAGATGCCCTAGAAAAAGTGACAAAAAACCGAACCTCTATTGTTATTGCACACCGTTTAAGTACCATTCAAAACGCAGACCTTATCGTCGTAATGCGTCAAGGTGAGATTGTAGAACAAGGTACACACGAGCAGTTAATGAGTAAAAACGGCACGTATGCAGGGCTTGTGGGAATGCAGCAGCTAGGTTAATATGTCATTCACCCTACTTTCATCGCCACTTCAAGGTTTTACAGATTACAGATTTCGCAATGCGTTTCATAAGCATTTTGGTGGTATTGATACCTTTTATGCGCCTTACATACGCTACGGTGGGAAACTAGAAATTAAAGGTTCGTATCAGCGAGATTTAGACCCTGCTAATAACGAGGTGCCTGAGCTTATACCGCAGGTAATGACAAACAGTGTAGACGAGTTTTTACACAGTGTCGCATTTATACGTTCGCTAGGTTATAAAGAGCTCAATTGGAACCTAGGTTGCCCCTACCCGATGGTTACTAAAAAAGGTATGGGTTCTGGTCTTATTTGTGAACCACAGAAAATAGATGCTATTTTAGAACGTGTGCACGCTGAAACCGATGTTATTGTATCCATGACAATGCGCATGGGTTATCTAGAACCTACAGAAATACTAGACGTTTTTCCCATTCTAGAAAAATATCCTATTAAAAATATTGCTATACACGCTCGTATAGGTCAGCAATTATATAAAGGTCCAGTAGATTTAGATTCGTTCCAAGTTTGTGTAGATACCGCGAAGCAACCGCTGTATTACAACGGCGACATTACGACCGTGCAACGGTTTAACGAGATGCGCGAGCGGTTTCCGAGCATTAACCACTTTATGATAGGCCGTGGACTTATCGCAGACCCTTTTTTACCGTCCATGATACGTGCAAATACTACAATTTATCCAGCAAACCGCTGGGAACGATTCCGCGCTTTTCATGACGAGATTTATGCTTCTTATGATGCCTACTTACAAGGGCCAACACCCATAAAAATGAAAATGCAAGGTTTCTGGGAATTCTTTACCACCACGATGCCCGACCCGCAAAAAGCTTTTAAAAAAATTAAAAAAGCCGGTAATACTCGAAATTATGTGCAGGCTGTAAATGAGGTGTTGAAGGACGCTGTCGCGAAAGACAAAAAGGCATAATTGAATTGAGTTTTTAACTAAAATATTTATAACCATACATTGAATTGAGCTTTTAAATTCGCATAAATAAAATGTAACTTTAACAATATCAGGCGCTATACGCCATGATTGTAATAAAACATATCCCTGAGTATTATTGCCTTTTGACTAGTCAAGTCTTTCGTTAGCTTCAGAAACCAGACATAACACAAGTTTTATTTGCTTGTTATCAGAAGGCTTCCAAGTTAATTTCCAGAAACAGTGTAGCATGTCATAAAATCTGATATTACTCGCCGCACCAATACGTTCAAGCATAAATTTTTTTCTGATTAAAGAAAAATTGGAGCATAAAAAAACCAGCCCTGTGTGGACTGGTTTTTGTCGGGGTGGCAGGATTCGAACCTGCGACCTCCTGCTCCCAAAGCAGGCGCGATGACCGGGCTACGCTACACCCCGAAAAGGTCATCTTAAAAAAAATTGCGGAGAGACAGGGACTCGAACCCTGGCGACGGTTACCCATCGACAGATTAGCAATCTGCTCCGTTACCACTCCGGCACCTCTCCTCATTTTTAATGAACTTACTTTTATTTCTAAAAGCGGTTGCAAAAATATAATAACTTTACGTTTGCACAAAGAAAAAATGACGGTATTTTTCAAATATAAAATGCTTTTATCTGGTCTAAGTTAGAATGATTTTTCAATAATTTCAAATTCAAATACTTAGCTTGTTAAAATGTGAGATAAATTTTGTGAATTTCGCTTTCGCGAAAGCGTAATAAGTACTATTTACTACAAAAACTATTGAGAAAGTGCGCCTCCACTCAAGATTTAAGCGCAAATGAATAGCGCTTTTAGCACTCAAACCAGACAAATAATGACTTTAAAATTGCTACTTTTGCTGTAAAATATGAATTCATGAATAAAGTTGTAATTGTATCTTATGCTCGCACTCCTATAGGTAGTTTCTTGGGAAAACTTTCTACTATACCTGCAACCAAACTTGGCTCTATAGCAATTAAAGGTGCGCTAGACAAAATTAATCTTGACCCTAATCTTGTTGAAGAGGTCCTTATGGGTCACGTTGTTCAGGCAGGAACTGGACAGGCTCCAGCACGCCAGGCGGCTCTAGGTGCTGGCCTATCTGATAATGTTCCTTGTACGACCGTTAATAAAGTTTGTGCCAGTGGCATGAAAACAATTATGATGGCTGCCCAAGCAATAGCTGCTGGCGACCGTGATGTAGTAGTAGCTGGTGGAATGGAAAACATGAGCATGATACCGCATTATATACATATGCGAAATGGACAAAAATTTGGCCCTACAACTTTAGAGGATGGTATGCAACGTGACGGTCTGGTAGATGTCTACGACCAGCAAGCGATGGGTGTTTGTGCAGATTTATGCGCAAAAGAGCATAAATTTACGAGAGAAGACCAAGATGCATTTGCCATAGAATCGTATACGCG
>JANQTO010000249.1:2740-4013 GCA_030731685.1 Nonlabens sp. | reverse complement strand
CACCATTTAAGTCCACTTGGTAGTATTGGAACTTACGATCAATTTCTTGAAGATGACGGATTGGGTAATTTTGTCACCGTGCGCGATACCGTGCGTGGATTCGACAGTTATAGAACCTATAATTATGGAGCAAACATAGGTACCTCCATTTATGGATTTTGGGAGAATAAAAACAAAAATGCTAAGCTACAAGCAGTTAGACACATTATGAGGCCCAGCATAAGTTATAATGCAAATCCTAGTTTTGACCAATATTATGACCGTTTGTTAGTTGAACAAGGTCTAGATGTGTTGCCAGAAGAACGTTTTTATAGCCGTTTTGAAGGCTCGCTATATGGCGCGCCCGGCCGCGTGTATTCCAGTAGCATAGGGTTCAACCTGCAAAACAATCTCGAGGCAAAAGTGCGTGACCGTGACAGCACAAAAACAGAACTCCGGAAAATATCACTGCTCAAATCACTTAATTTCTCAACGGCCTACAATATCGCTGGCGATTCCTTAAACTGGAGTCCTGTAGCTATGAGTGGTGTCATACCACTTACCGAAAAAGTTGACCTCAATTTTGATGCAAATCTAGACCCGTACGCATTAGATAACAATAACAATCGCATCGATACTTTTAATATTAATAACGGCGGTAGCCTTTTTAGATTAACTCGAGCAGGTGCACGAGTTTCATTCAGGCTCAGCGACAAGGATTTTATAAAAGAAGACGACACGGCAGATAAAAATGCTAAAGAAAAAGTCAACAACATCAATTTCAAAAATGGAGGGCGCGACGATGATTTGTTTGGCGCTGCTATAGACTATTCAGACCCGAACAGTATTAATAGTGAACCGCCTGTGGAGCAAGAAGTAGACGTTTCTAAAAGTAGATATCGTTTTAAAATTCCCTGGAATTTGAATATTTCATACACGATGACCTATGAGAATGCGCAGCGACAAAACTCGCTTAACAGGCAAAGTCTCATGATAAGTGGCGACCTAGAACTATCGCCACGCTGGAGTATAGGCGGGAACACTGGTTATGATTTTGCTGAACAAGGCATATCATTTACAACACTCAACTTTGAACGAGATTTAGAAAGCTGGCGCATGAGTTTTAACTGGACTCCTATAGGACCTCGCGACAGCTGGTTTTTCTTTATAGGTATTAAGTCTGGAGCACTGAGCGACATTAAATGGGACCAGCGCAAGCAGCCAGACCCTTTGTTTTAAAGATTCCAAATTGTTTATTTTTATTTTACTTAGTAAAATATTTATTGTCTAGGTG
>JANQTO010000249.1:0-2730 GCA_030731685.1 Nonlabens sp. | reverse complement strand
GATTTACCTCATTAAATCAAAAAATAAAAAACGCAAACACCATTTAGTAAATTGAGGTGATGATTTTAATTAGTTGATTTTAGATTTGTTGAAAAACAAAAAAATCTTGTGTTAAGGGAGAAGTTGTATGGAAATTAATTCTGTGAAAATTGTTTATAGAAAAAATGACACTAAGCATAAAGTCCAAACATAGTCAAAAGCTATGAGTTTTAAAAAGTTTAAAGAACAAAAACTCTGAAGTCCTAACTCTTAACTGTATAAAATCGTGAAACAAACTATGCTTTGTGCATAAACGCCTGCTTACCTAATAGTTCTTCTTTAGATTCTACATGCGCATCGTCTGGAACGCAGCAATCTACGGGACATACAGCGGCACATTGTGGTTCCTCGTGAAATCCTACACACTCTGTACATTTGTCAGGTACAATGTAATAATACTCGTCGCTCACGGGTTGTTGCGTTTGGTTTGCATCTACTTGCTTACCGTTTGTAAGTACAATTTCACCGTCCAGGTCGGTACCGTCTGCATAGCGCCAGTCGTCACCTGCCTCGTAAATAGCGGTATTAGGACACTCGGGCTCGCAGGCACCGCAGTTAATACATTCGTCGGTAATGATAATTGCCATAGCTTTTCTGTACTTTTGTGCAAAAATAATGCCCCTTGAACTCACTGGCAATTAATAGCACGTTAAATAATCGTTTGCACGCTTTCGCGAAAGCGGGAACTCTACTAGCAAACTACCTTGAATCAAAAAATGAGGTCGCTACAAACAGCACTTTAAACTGGAACGAGCGCATCGCAGAAGAACTCCAAAAAGCAGAGCAGTCAAACTCGTGGTTTACAGAAGATAATCTGCATTATTGTATCCAGCAATGGTCACTGCTATTAACCGAAGATGCACTTGGAAACTGGTTGAGCGCTTACAATATTGAAGGTGACAAACCAAAAAACGTTGCCGTTATAGCCGCTGGAAATGTACCCCTTGTAGGATTGCACGACATTCTTTGTGTATTACTAACAGGAAACAACGTACTCATAAAAGCATCGTCAAACGACACAGTGCTTGTGAAACTTGTCATGGATATGGCGACCAGCCATGACCCTGAATTAGAAAATTCGATTGAATATGTAGAAGGGAAACTGGAAGGTTTTGACGCTGTTATCGCCACAGGCAGCAATAACACGGCACGATATTTTGAATATTATTTCGGTAAAAAACCGAACATTATACGCAAAAACCGAAACTCTGTCGCGGTGCTTACAGGTAATGAAACGCCCGAAGAACTTGAAGCATTAAGTGAAGACGTTTTTAGATACTTCGGTTTAGGTTGTCGCAGTGTAAGCCATCTTAAAGTTCCTAAGGATTATAACTTTGATGCTTTCTTCAATGGCATGTACAAACAGCGTGAGCTCATTAATTTCGTGAAATATGCTAACAACTACGATTATAACAAGGCCGTTTATTTAATGAGCCGTTTTAGTCTATTGGACAATGAATTCCTTATTATTAAAGAGGAAACGAGCAGCTACTCCTCGCCTATTGCATCGCTGGGCTATAGTTTTTATGACCACCTAGACGATGTTGTGGTAGAATTAAAATCAAATGCAGAAAAACTTCAATGTGTTGTCGCGGCTGCACCAGCAAGTGAAAATTTACTGAAAGCATTTCAAGGTTTGCCCGCTCCAGATGTTTGCGGTTTTGGCACGACGCAATTTCCAGCACTCAGCGACTATGCTGACGGTGTTGACACGGTTGAGTTCCTGTTGACATTATCTTAAAATCTTAACGATTAGGTCATGTGATTACGAGTTTTATGGTGCATTTTTGTGTAACATAACTTTACGATATCATCATGACTATACACAATTTTTCTGCAGGGCCTTGTATTTTACCTCAAGAAGTATTTGAGAAAGCCGCAGCATCGGTGCTCGATTTCAATGGCTTAAGTATTTTAGAAATATCCCATCGTAGTAAGGATTTTGTTGCGGTTATGGAGCAAGCGCAGTCGCTCGCACTGGAGCATTTAGGATTGCAGGATAAAGGTTATAAAGCCATCTTTTTAGGTGGCGGTGCGAGCATGCAATTTTTAATGGTCGCTTATAACCTACTAGAAAAGAAAGCCGCATATCTCAACACGGGAACCTGGTCTAGCAATGCGATTAAAGAGGCAAAAGCCTTTGGTGAGGTTATCGAAGTAGGTTCTTCTAAAGAAGCAAATTTTAACTACATACCTAAAGGATATACCATTCCTAGTGACGTAGATTATTTTCACTGTACGTCTAACAACACCATATTTGGAACACAAATAAAGGATTTTCCGGATACCGCTGTTCCTGTAATTTGTGATATGAGCAGTGATATATTTTCTAAGGTCATGGACTTTACAAAATTTGACCTCATTTATGCAGGTGCACAAAAAAACATGGGTCCTGCTGGTGCAACGCTTATTGTTGTTAAGGAAGACATTCTGGGTAAAGTAAGTCGTCACATTCCATCCATTCTGGATTACCAAGTGCATATTGCCAAAGAATCCATGTTCAACACACCACCGGTATTTCCTGTTTATGTGAGTATGTTAACACTAGACTGGTTAAAAAATAACGGTGGCGTTGCAGCCATTGAGAAAATAAACAACGAGAAAGCAGCACTCATTAATAAAGAGATAGACCGTAACGAATTGTTCCAAGGCTTTGCAGCTGATGAGGACCGATCTACCATGAACGCTACA
>JANQTO010000248.1 GCA_030731685.1 Nonlabens sp. | reverse complement strand
TGTGACTTATGAGTTTGAGATTTGAACCTCGAGCTTTAAGCAGTTTGAGCCACTAACTCTATAATTTTTATATAAAATGAATCCCGTAATTCTGCGAATTATGGGATTTTTTTTGGTTTTATTTTGACTCAGGTCTGCTTTTGTGTTGTTAAATTTCAGTATATGGCTTTAGGTTAAAGCCTGAGTCTTTTCATTCAATATTCATTTTACAGAAAGAGATGCTTTATCTCAAATTTTCACATTGTCACATTTGCATATCAGTAAATTAAATCACTAATAAACCAACTTCAACTCTAAATTATCGACCACTTCTATTTTGCCAGAGTTTTGTATGGTGTTATTTACAGGCTGCTGCTTTTTTGCACCCCAAAGAATGGCGATAACCTTTACGGGATTGTTTGTGAAGGTATTGTTTGCAAAGGTTACGTTTACAATACCGCGATTCTTAATAAGCAGTTTTGAAGGGTCTTCTTTGCCGCAATTTGTAAAGGTGTTGCCTGTAAGGATAAAATTACCGCCTATGGTTGATTCATCATAACCACCACGATAGTAGTTAATGACCTCACTTTTTATGCCATCAAAGGTGGAGTTCTTAATCGTTAGAAACTCTGCGCTGTACTCGCCTTTATCGTCATTTTCTTTGTTAAGTAAAATGCCTGTAGTACAATCCTTAAATGTAGAATCTGTGATTGAAATCTCGTCTGCAAAGGAGTCTTTTGCTGCATCTAAAATGCTTTTAAATCCGGTTACGGTTACCTTATCGAGTGATAGACCATAAGCACTTTTCATGTTTTTATCTAATGTTGCTGCAAAATCTGTAGATGGTGTTCCTTTAAAAATCAGGTTGTTAATGTGCAATATGCCACCTGCGTGCATACGAAACAATGCGTTACCTGTAATGTTTATGATCGCAGGCTTTGATTTGTTACTAGAGGTAAGATGCAATTCTTTATTAATGATGAGTTGTTCATTAATGACATAAACGCCAGCATCTAAAGCAATGATGTCTCCAGATTGTGCTTTTGCAATCGCGGTGTGTAAATCTACAGCGGCTTTAACGGTAACTGTTTTTGGGTTGTAAGATTCCATCATTGTGCTAAACCATGCTGGCCCGTATTGCGATTGGTCCAGCATGTTTTCATTTACGGTTGCTCCTGTGGTTAACGCTCCTGCGGCGTTGTTGGTTGCCGTTCTTTGGGCGTCGGTAAAATCGGTTTTCATGTCGTTGAATCCGTAGCCAGCGTACAGGTTGCTTGTGGTAACTGTAGGGATTTTAAATAAGTTTTGGCTTTTGAAGGAGTCCGCTTTCGCGAAAGCGAACTTATAAAAATCATCAACATTTTGTACAGTCGTCGTGATGGTATTACCGGCAAAAATGACACCGTCCACCTTATCATACGCTACTACAGGTGCTGGTGCGGTACTCGAGTTATATATAAGATTGTTTGCAACCACCATACGTTCTGGTCTTGCCGACCTGATTTCGGACTCGGGAAGGACCTCGCTCTGGTCTATGTTTGTGCCTACGCTAAACTGCCAAGGCTGCTCACATTCTACAAAAGAATTGTGCGCCACAACCACGTCTGTCACCTGATTGTAGCGATTCAACGGCGATTTAGGAATGCCGTTCATAACCGCCAGCGCACTGCGGAATTCGGTTCCCGTAATTTTATAAAAGTAGTTATTTGTGATAAAGTGACCTGTGTTTATAACGCGTATGCCACCTATCTGGTCGCTGCGGTCATTACCTATAAATAGATTGCCGTCTATGGTAGCATAGTTCCCGTGGCGCATGACCAGAGAGCCTTCACTCTCATGGAATACATTGTGCGAGAAGTTGTTGAAATTAGATTTTGACGATATAATCTCTACCTCACCATTGCACTTATTAAAATAATTATGGTGAACTTGGGTATAGCTTGGCGTCATGGAAGTGTAACTGTCGCCCAGTTGCATGGTCTCGCCTTGTGGACCGCCTTTGCGTGGTCGTGGGCCAAAATGGTTGTGATGAATATTGTGATAATTATTAATATGTTCATTGCCCTCTAGAAAAACGCGCAATGTAGGGCCACGATTGGACTTTCCTGCAATGTAGCAGTGGTCCAGCTCGTTGTTCTTACCGTAGAATTCTATCCAGTGGTCTTTAGTAGAACGTTCTGGTTGTGTAAAATCCTCAATAACCGTTTGGGTGACGCGGCTGTGGTTTGCAATGTGTGTCTTACTAGCCCTAAACATAATGACCGCATCTTCTTGCGAGTAGCCATCTTTAAAGTACAAACCGTCTATGGTAATGTAATCGCCTCCTATTTTAATGAAGGAGTTGCCCGTTAAAAATACCTGTCCAGGATTTGCTGCTTTAATAATGATAGGCTGGTCACTCGAGCCACAACTTTTAAGAACAATACCTGCGTCTTTATAAGTGCCGTTTTGTAGGATAATGGTTGTTCCTGGTGTTACGGTCTTTGTGGCAGCCAGTAATTCTTGCGTGCTGCTCACGCTGCGCTCTGTGCCCGTATAGTTGACTGGAATTTCGGAAGGGTTAAGGGAATTATCGATTTTTGGAGCTTTATCCTGTTGTTTTAAGGAGCTGCAGGCGTTTATGAAAATACAAACGAGTAGTAGTAAAGGAGCAATGCGCATGAATATGTTTTAAAGGTGTAAGATACATAAAAATAGGAAATTGGTTGACCAGATTTTTTTCGTGTTTATGACAATGTAAATGCGTTATTAAAGGAATATTCTAAATTTCAATTAAATCAGTTTGACTCATGGAACGCAGCTATCACCTCAATCCCTAAAGTACTGTTAAGCTCCTAGGCAAAGAAGCTAGTCATTTGTAACTTTGAGTTTAGCGATAATTTTTAGAGTTTATGATACTTATGAAAGCGGGAAAATATGTCATTTTGGTATGCTCACTTTTAGCTGTTCTAGCAGTTAAGATTGCTTATCAAGTTCCCGAAGAACCTGTTGAGGTTGCGATTAAAAAAGATTATAAAATAATCAATAAGTGGGAAATGCCATCTGATTTACTAGAAATCAGTGGTGTAGCATGGTTATCTAAAGACGAGATAGCCTGCGTTCAAGATGAGGATGGTTTTATATTCATTTACAATTTAAAGACTGAAAAAATAGTAGAACACATTCAATTCGGTGAATCAGGTGACTACGAGGCAATTGCTGTAAATGGTAAGGATGCTTATGTTCTTAGAAGCGATGGGACTATTTTTGAGGTATCTCGCTTTCGCGAAAGCGAACTAAAAACCACCTATTTCAAATCTGTTTTTGGAGCAAAGAACAATATGGAAAGTTTGACGATGGATAGTAACAACAATAGGCTTGTCACCATTACCAAAGACCGCGACCCTTATAGCGATGATTACAAAGGACTTTATCAAATACCGCTAGCTACTAAGAAAACAGACATCAAGCCCATTTTAAAAATAAACATGATGGACGGCGCTCTAGAAGATTACCAACAGAAAAAGAGCTACCGTAACTTTTACCCGTCAGACGTAGCCGTTCACCCAATTAGTGGAGATTATTATATACTGGAAGGTAGGTCACCACGCTTAATTATTATGGATAAAACGGGTACTATTAAAAAGCTTATCGAGCTAGACAATAAAGACTTTCCACAACCCGAGGGCATCACCTTTGCGCCAGACGCCACCATGTATATAGCTACAGAAGGTATAAAAGAACCTGGCGCCATTATCGAGGTGCAGCTGGATTAAGTGCTACATGCGTAGCTTCAATAAGTAAAACACACATTCCGTTTGCTTTTTTTTAATCAAAAAACACCACGTCACATAAAGGTATAAAGCACTATTTTTATAGATTGCACGCGCATCTATTTTAATTTATTTATGTCCTTATCTCAACCGTCAGTTCTTAAAAACCACCTGGGATTGCTAGACCTTTTGAAGAAAAGCAAAAAGAAGTTCTAGAATTACAATCCCAAATCCAGCAAACCGAGCAAGAAATAGACCTTACGGTTTATAAGCTGTATGGGTTGAGTGATTT
>JANQTO010000247.1 GCA_030731685.1 Nonlabens sp. | reverse complement strand
AAAAGTCACGGGTATGTGTCTGGAGTGAAGCATTTCTGCGAGCTCAATACCTATGAGGCCGCCGCCCACAATAACGGCGCGTTTACAAACAGTATTATTGGGAGCATAACGTTCTAATAAATCTAAATCACTTGCATGGTACAACCCTTGAACACCTTTTAAATCTTGTCCTGGCCAGCCAAATTTGTTAGGAACACTGCCAGTTGCGATAATAAGCTTATCATATTCCAGCGTACTGGTGTCATAAAAGACCAATCTCTTAGCATCAGTATCAATTTGGGAAACCCAAGCCTGTTTTAGTTCGATGCGGTTCTTGTCCCAAAACCAATTCTCATAAGGTTGTGTATGCTCAAATTTCATATGACCCATATAAACATACATAAGCGCCGTACGACTAAAGAAATATGGAGTTTCACCCGAAATCACCGTAATGCGCTTATTTGATAGCTTGCGTATGTGTCTGGCAGCAGTTATTCCTGCAATACCGTTCCCTATAATGACTACGTGTTCCATAAAATCCATTTAAATTTTGAGTAGTGTACGCTAAACTACAAATAACATAGCTATTCACGATATAAGACTTTTACATAGTACTATTTTACTTGTGCATTCTTCCTTTCGTTCTAAAACATGGAAGATACGTTATTTAATAACGTAATTTTAAATGGTCTAATTGTTGTAAAACAATTTTTGTATTAACTGCTCATTGCCCCTAAATATCAATTCATGAAGAAGTATCATATCATTATTTCCGTTTTATTACTATTGTTTGTAACTCAGACTCAAGCACAAATAGACGAGTTCAACAAATATTCTAGAGAAGTCCTGACCGCCTCGGTTTATAATGGAAAAGTAGATTATAAAGTACTTGCAAAGAATCCTACAAATCTTAATAACGTTATAGATGCGTTAAAATACATACAATTACAGGAGTTAAAAGGCACTGAAAAAAAGGCGTTTTTAATTAACACATATAATATGTTGATTCTACACGCCATTGCATCAAATTATCCTACAACATCCGTTATGAAAATCCCTGGTTTCTTTGACAGGAAAACATTTAGAATTGGAGAAGAAGACTACACGCTTAATCAACTAGAAAAAGAAATCCTTTACAAAGAATTCCCAGACCCACAATTGCATTTTGCCCTTGTATGTGGCGCGGTAAGTTGCCCGCCGCTAGGTTCAAAACCGTTTACGGCAGGGAATTTAGAAAGCGAGCTTAAAGATGTGACACGTCGCGCTCTTAATAGCGACAAAATAGTGTCTCTGGACATGCACGAAAAAACGGTAACCGTTTCTGAAATATTTGATTGGTACAAGGCCGATTTCACCAAGTCTGGCAGCACCATTGACTTTATTAATATGTACCGCATGGATAAAATACCTAGTGGTATCTCCTTAAACTATGCCGATTACAGCTGGGAACTTAATGGAAAGTAATCCACACTTATCGTATCTTTAGTTTCTAAACCTATTTTATGTTCCGAGTAATCTTATTGGCCATAGCTATTTCCATAAGTTCTTGCGGTGACGGGCAAAAAGAGCCGCAATCCACAAAGCAAATGATTAACGGTATCACCTTTGTTGCCACGAGCAAACCTATAGATAGCACGGCTATAAAACCTTTGAAAGTAAAATATAGCGCGAGCCATGCAGCAGTTATTCCCTATGCAAGTATGCGTGATTTACACAGTCCAGAAATAGTCTACAACCATGACCGCGGCTGGTGGGGCGAGAAAATTGAAGGCGCCACAAAAACCATAGCTATGATGCACGAGCAGGATATTGCCGTGATGCTCAAACCGCAAGTGTGGATATGGCACGGCGAGTACACTGGTCATATAAAACTTGATACCGAAGAGCAGTGGCAGCAACTTGAAACCACCTATGAAAGCTACATTATGACCTTTGCAAGACTCGCGCAGGACACGAACGTGGAGCTCTTTTGTGTAGGTACAGAACTGGAATCCTTTATCGCTGCAAGACCGGCATACTGGAACAATCTCATCAATAAAATAAAAACAGTTTACAAAGGAAAGCTTACTTATGCCAGTAATTGGGACAGCTATGCGCTGGTACCTTTTTGGGAGCAACTGGATTATATAGGCGTTGACGCTTACTTTCCTATGTGCGACCTCAAAACACCGTCTGTTACAAACGCTGCAGCCTCGTGGGAAAAATGGAAGGGCGATTTGAGTTCGCTTTCGCGAAAGCGTAACAAACCCATTCTCTTCACAGAATACGGTTACATAAGTGCAGACTATGCAGGCGTAGAACCGTGGAAAGATGCGCAGGAAGGACATGAAGTCAATGAAGAAGCACAACGCATATTACTAGAAACCATGTATAATGAGGTGTGGCACGAAGACTGGTTTGCGGGCGGTTATTTGTGGAAACACCATACAGAATTTGGTCGTCGAGGCTTAGAAAAACAATTTACAACGCAAGATAAAATCGCCGAAGCTGTCGTTAAAAAACAATATTCTAAATAACATTTCATGAGAATTATACTCATCGCTTTTTTTGCAATCATAACTAGTGCACAAGCACAAACCTTTACGAGACAAGACACACTGCGAGGTTCTATAACGCCCGAACGCGCGTGGTGGAAACTACAATCCTATGATTTAGACATCAAGGTAAATCCTGACGAGCAAACCATCGCTGGTAAAAACACGATAACGTACACTGTTTTAAATCCTTATCAGGTCATGCAAATAGATTTGCAGGAACCCATGAAGCTTACAAAAGCGGTGCAAAACGGCAAAGAACTAGACATTGTTCACGATGGAAATGCTCATTTTATTACCCTTAACGACAAGCAGCAAGCAGGTGCTAGCAACGAGGTTACCGTTTTTTACAGCGGGAAACCACGACCTGCAAAAAATGCACCTTGGGATGGCGGTATTTCTTGGAAAAGAGACAGCAACGGGAAACATTTCATAGCAAGTTCTTGTCAAGGGTTAGGTGCCAGCGTTTGGTGGCCCAACAAAGACCACATGTACGAAGAAGCCAGCAACATGAACATTCACGTGAATGTTCCCAGCGACCTTATGAATGTTTCAAACGGCAGGTTGCTCAAAACTGAGCCTTTAAACGATGGTACGACCACCTATCACTGGTATGTGGAAAATCCTATTAATAACTACGGTGTGAATATCAATATAGGAGATTATGTACATTTTGGCGAAAAGTACCAAGGTGAAAAAGGAATCCTCGATATGGATTACTACGTGCTGCGTGATGATTTAGAAAAGGCCAAAGAACACTTTACAGACGCTCCTAAAATGATGAAAGCCTTTGAACATTGGTTTGGCCCGTATCCGTTTTATGAAGATAGTTTCAAACTTGTTCAAGTTCCGTACTTGGGCATGGAGCATCAAAGTTCTGTAACCTATGGAAACCAATTCAAAAAAGGCTATTTAGGAAACGACCTTTCTGGAACTGGTTGGGGTCTTAAATTTGACTTTATTATCATCCACGAGGCTGGTCATGAGTGGTTTGCAAACAACATTACCTATAAAGACGCAGCAGACATGTGGATTCACGAAAGCTTCACCGCATACAGTGAAAGTTTATTTCTCGATTATTATTACGGAACAGATGCCAGCAACGATTATGTCATAGGAACACGCAGAGGCATAAGCAACGACCGCCCAATCATAGGAATCTATGACGTAAATCATGAAGGTAGTGGTGATATGTACTACAAAGGCGCAAACATGTTGCATACCATACGCCAGCTTGTGAGTAACGATGAAAAATGGCGCACTATTTTAAGAGGTCTGAACAGCGAGTTTTATCACCAGACGGTAACTACAAAACAGATTGAAGATTACCTTTCGGCCAAAACGGGAATGGACTTGAATCCTGTTTTTAATCAGTATTTGCGAGATGTGCGTATTCCGGAATTAACAATTACTCAAAAAGGAAATACGCTAAATTATCAGTATTCAAACGTAGTTGCTGATTTTGCCATGCCCGTGAAAATCACCGTAGATGGTAAAGAACAATGGATAACAC
>JANQTO010000246.1 GCA_030731685.1 Nonlabens sp. | reverse complement strand
TTACAAAACCGGTAAGGTCTGCAAAATTCCTGATTTTTATACCGTTTATTTTTGTGATAATATCACCCACACGCACACCTGCTTCTGCAGCGCCGCTGTTTTCTACAACGTTACCTACATAAATACCTTCGGCTTGGTCAAGGTTTAGTTCGCCTGCAAGTTTGCCATTAAGGTCACGGCCAGATATGCCTAGCATACCTTTTTGAACGAAACCGTATTCCATAATATCTTCAATGATTTTACGAGCGTTGTTAGAAGGTACTGCAAACGAATATCCTACATAGGAACCTGTTCTAGAAGCAATCGCTGTATTAATTCCTATAAGCTCGCCACGAGTATTTACAAGCGCTCCACCAGAGTTTCCTGGATTAACTGCCGCGTCTGTCTGTATAAAGCTTTGTATTTGAGAACCGTCACCTGCGAGGTCACGACCTTTTGCACTTACAATACCTGCGGTAACAGTACTGTTAAGATTAAACGGATTTCCCACAGCGAGTACCCATTCACCTATTCTGGTCTGGTTACTGTCACCAAAGGTGATGTACGGTAGTTCCTCGTCGGTTTCAATTTTCAACAACGCAATGTCGCTCTTCTCGTCAGTTCCTATAAGTTTTGCTGGGTAGCTTTTATTGTTATTCAACGTCACCTCTAAATTCTTGCTCTTTGCAATTACGTGATTGTTTGTAACGATGTAACCGTCTTGCGTGATAATAACACCACTTCCTGTACCTACAGCCTCGCGGCTAGGAGTGCGTCCATACATAAGGTCTTGCATAGTGATTGCGCCGCTGGCGCTAGTCGTGTTTTTTACGTGAACTACCGCGTGAATGGTCCTGTCTGCAGCCTCGGTAAAGTCTACCGTATTGATAGGAGCGCTTCCAGTATAAGCGACTTGTTGAACGGGCAATTTGTTTGATATTTCACTTGATGTTGTTAAACTAGTGAGTTCTGATTCTTCAAAGAACATTTTATAAGAACCTAAAACCACCGCGCCGCCTAAAACGGCCATACCTACTGATTTGAAAAATGATTTCATTAGTCTTGTATTTTTATATGATTATTAATTAAGTTGAAGCGAAAACTAAGTTGCTTGTAAAGCATCGTAGAACCGCTGCTGTACCTACTACAAAATTAACACCAGTCTTTTAAAATCATGGTGCTTGACACCCAATTTTAACGCTAATTAACGCTTGGTAACATATCTTTGTATCTTATGAATGAGACCACTTTTTATAAATACCAAGGCACCGGTAACGACTTTATCATGATAGATGATAGGGAACAAACCTTTCCGCTAGAGGACGTTGCGACTATCGCGAGATGGTGTGACCGCAAATTTGGCATAGGTGCATAATTATTCATACGAAACCTGAAGCACATGTTACTTGATTTCAAAATGGTGTACTTCAATGCAGACGGTCACCCGAGCAGCATGTGCGGTAATGGTGGTCGTTGTATTGTGCGTTTTGCGCAAGCACTCGGTATCGTTACAGAAAGTGCACAATTTGAGGCTGTGGACGGTATCCATCATGCCACTTTGACCACGGATGCCATTCATTTACACATGAGTGATGTGTCCATGGTAGAAAAACACGCGACGCATAGTTTTACAAATACAGGTTCACCACATCACGTACAACTTACTGATAACGTGGACGACGTGGACGTTTTTACGATAGGAAAGCGACTGCGTTATGAACTTTACGGTAATGAAGGCGCAAATATTAATTTCGTAGAACCAGCAACAGCAAACCATTATAAGGTACGCACCTATGAACGTGGCGTAGAAGATGAAACGTTAAGTTGTGGCACAGGCGTAACCGCCGTAGCACTTGCTATGCACGCAACAGGAAACGCGAGTGGCAACGAAATCACACTACACACACCAGGTGGCGACTTGCAAGTCCGCTTTCAGGTAAATGGTGCTGGTTACAATAATATATGGCTTATCGGGCCAGCAACCGCCGTTTTTAAAGGAAATATGGCATGGTGAAACTGGTAAACAAAATCGTTTCTTTAAGAGCCGTAGATCCAGAAGATTTGGATTTTATATATGCACTTGAAAACGACCCTAGTTTATGGCACGTGGGCAATACCTATGCGCCCTATTCTAAATTTACCATACGCGAGTATCTTGAAAATGCGCACCGTGATATTTACGAAGTAAAACAGTTAAGACTTGCTATTTGCGACCCCTATGGCGATGTTGTGGGCGTTGTAGATTTGTATGACTTTGACCCTATGCACCGTCGTGCAGGCGTGGGAATCGCTATTGCTAATACCGCAGACCGCACAAAGGGTTATGCCAGCGCAGCACTGGAATTGCTTGTTTTCTATGCATTTGACCACTTGATGTTGCACCAGCTCTATGCCAGTATTGCACAGGGAAATGATGCCAGTAAAAGGTTGTTTGAGAAGTTACGCTTTCGCGAAAGCGGAATCAAGACAGACTGGATTGCAACCAAAAAAGGATATATTAATGAATATTTTTACCAGTTGATTAATGAGTAATCTTAAAAAAATAATTTTGGGCGTGCTCTTGCTGGGCCTGGTGTTCATGACTGTCATAGCCTATAAGGTCTACCAGACGTTTTTCACTCCAAATACAAACTTTACCGAGGCGCAATATGAAGTGCGTATTCCCACGGGTGCCGACTATAAAACGGCTTACAAACTCGTAGCCGACGCTGTTCAAGACCGCGACGCGTTTCATACCACAGCCATTAAAAAAGGTTACCAAAATACGGTAAAACCAGGCAGATACTTTATTCAAAAAGGCGCAAACAATAACGCTATTATTAACACCTTGCGTAGTGGCAATACAGCTATTAAACTCAAGTTTAACAACCAGGAACGTTTAGAAGACCTTGCTGGGCGCATCGCTCAACAACTTGAGGTAGATAGTCTTACCATGTTAAACAACATGCGTAATGAGGCATTTCTTGCCGAAAACGGTTTCACGCAAGAAAACGCATTGAGCATGTATTTACCAAATCAGTACGAAGTTTACTGGAACAGTAGTGCCGAAAATTTGAGAGAAAAAATGCTCAATGAGTACCATAAGTTTTGGAACGAAGAACGCCTTGCCAAAGCCAAAAACATAGGTTTAACGCCATTACAGGTGAGTGCCGTCGCAGCAATAGTCCAAAAGGAAACTGCCATGTCCACAGAGCGACCTAAAGTTGCTGGAGTTTACATGAATAGAATCAATAAAGGCATGCAGTTACAAGCAGACCCGACGGTGATTTACGCTAAAAAGCTGGTTGAGAATAATTTTAATCAGGTGATTAAACAAGTTCTTTTTAAAGATTTGGAAGTAGATTCTCCTTACAACACCTATTATAAGAATGATGACGATACGATGAAGTATCCCATTATACCACCAGGGCCTATTTTTATGCCTGACCTAAACGCAATAGAAGCTGTTCTGAATTATGAAAAGCACGATTACCTATTCTTTGTAGCCGATGTTGAGAATTTTGGGTACCACAAATTTGCAAAAACCGGTGCGCAGCATAGTGCAAATGCAGCAGTGTATCACGCTTGGGTTGCTAAGCAAGGGTATAGATAAGATTAACGATTTTTGATTTTTGATTTTTGATTTTTTGCGGTCGAGTATTTGCAGAACGTCTTTTTTAGTCAACTGTGCTGAAATTATTTTATGCACTGAAGAATCTTCTTCCCTTTGAGAGAAGATAAGAGATGGGTGTTGTTGTAAATTAATCGTAAAGTATTATAAGCCATAAAGTTCAATAGTAAGAACCGAAGGTTCAAAAGCCTTATAAGTTTCGATTTCTGATTTAACATTAGCTATTTTGTTATAATTTGACTTTTGATGTGCCTAAATTTCTAAAAACTTGAGGTCCAAAGGCTCATAAAACAACAAATTGAGGACTTCAACATCCAAAACTTATAAACACACAAATACCGCTCGCAAGTGATAAACAGGCACTTGTTCAAAGGTCTATATAGCTTATTAACATAATTTAACGCACTGAAAACTAGTTATTTAATAAAGATGTTATCTTTGCAC
>JANQTO010000245.1 GCA_030731685.1 Nonlabens sp. | reverse complement strand
TTTTTTGTCGTCTTATTTCATTAATCTTACGAACTTTTGCAGTCATAAATTCAGTGGACTTATAATCCGCAGAAGTCTCAGTAGGCGTGAACTTAAATTGAGTTACCATTCCTGGAACCACATTCATTTGTGCTCTAAAGTGTGGCATGTAGGCAGAGTGCAATACATCCTGGCTTCTGAATTTGAACAAGACCGGTCTATTCACAGGCAAGTGCAATTCCTGAGTTAATATATCGTCTAAACCATCCTTATCGGTTGGATCTATACCCAGCTCATTAATTCCTTCTATGTAACGTACGTTAGCATCTCCTAATGTTTTATCAGCACCACTATAACGCACTTTCCAACCAAATTGGTAAGCATACACCTCTACTATAAGTGGGTCGTCGTCTGTACCAGCGTCCATAATCTCGTTCCACGAGAATAATCCCCAAAGTATAAGACCTGCTAGTACAACAACCGGAACAGCTGTCCAGATAAATTCTAATCGGTCATTGTCGGCAAAAAACAATGCCTTTTGACCTTTTTTACCACGATACTTATAAGAGAAGTAATGAAGTAAAGCTTGTGTAAGAAACTGAACAATCATAATTACAATGGTTGTTGTAATTAAAAGACTGTCATAGTCAGCACCATGCTTTGAAGCAGCGTCTGGTAAAAAGAAATCCTGATATGCTATAAAACAAGCTATCATCATAACATACATGGCTATAACAAAATAAAGCATGTACTTGCCCTGACGGTCGTTATCAGCATCGTTTGCAATTTCACTTTCAGAGCCTTCTATAGAAGACGCCTTGCCCAATTTGACAATTTTAGATAACTGCCATGCTGTGATGGCTATTAGGGCTGCGATTAATATGATAAGAAATGGAGTCATTGAAATATTATTCTATGATTTTAATAATGGAAATGTTTGCTTTCTCCCATGAAAGGGTCACCTTTTGCAAGTAGTGGAGCTTTTGATATGGTATTAAAAATGAACCATATAAAAAGTCCGGCAAAGAAAAGGAATGCTCCTATTTCAGGGAATCCTATAAACCAAGACTTACCTACAGTGGCTGGCATTACCATAACAAAAATGTCAAAGTAGTGACCTACAACAATGAAGAGTCCTGCAGTTACTACAAACCAGTTAACACGTTTAAAGTCTGAATTCATGAGTATCAATAACGGAAACAAAAAGTTAATAGCTACCATTCCAAAAAACAGGAAGTTGTAGTCCTCAATACGTGTTACGAAATACGTAACCTCTTCAGGTATGTTTGCGTACCAAATAAGCATGAATTGAGAAAACCATAAATAGGTCCAGAAAATACTGATACCAAACATAAATTTTGCAAGGTCATGAATATGTGAATCGTTCACAAATTCTAAATACCCTTGTGATTTAAGATAAATAGTAACTAAAGCAATAGTCGTTATTCCAGTCACAAACATACTAGCAAAAACGTACCAACCGAACAATGTTGAGAACCAGTGTGGATCAAAACTCATAATCCAGTCCCAAGACATGATAGACTCTGTAACGATAAAGAATACTAAGAAAGCAGCACTGTGCTTGAATGCTTTTTTGTACCAAACGTTGCCATCTGGCTCAGCATCTTGTTTAAGTGAGAACTTACGTAAGTTCCATCTATATAAATTCCAACCTACGAGAAAAGCTCCAGCTCTACAAAGGAAAAAGAATACATTTAAATATCCAGACTTACCAGCTATTAGTGCATCGTAGTGAGAACTCTTAGGGTTGATAACCTCTGGGTCCATCCAGTGGAAAATATGATTACCGTGCAAACCAGAGATTAACAACAATATGAACATAATGATTCCACCAGGTAAAATATAGCTGCTTATTCCTTCCATTACTCTAAAGAGTACAGGAGACCAACCAGCTTGCGATACTTTTTGCAATGCGTTAAACGCAAGTGCGCCTAAACCTATCATAAAGAAAAAGAATGCTGAAACGTAGACAGCAGACCAAGGTCTATTTTGTAATTGATGAAAAACAGCTGTTACACTTGTGTCAGAATCGTGGCCTCCACCGTGTGCTTCCGTTTTGCCGTGTCCAGCTAGATCAGCGTCTCCATGATTGTCATGTACTGCGACCCCATGCGCATCTTTGGCATCGTGAGAAGCAGCAGCATTGGCATGTTCGCCACCGTGCTCTGCTTTATGTTCATTCATCATCTTCTCAACCTCCTGTTCAGACTTCGGTGCGTTGAAAAAACCTACAGCCGTGAAAGCAGCGCCTATAACCATAAGCACGATTGCAAAAATCTTTAGTTTGTTAGTAACTGTATACATAGTTAATAGCTTCTGTGTTCTTTATTAGTTGGCTTTTGGTGCCACTTGTTGATTTACTGCATCTTGAGCTTGAGCGGCTTCCATGGTATTTCCCTGTTCATCTTTAACCACATTTACTTGCGGCAGAACTATGTCACCTTCACCTACAAATTCTTTGCGTGGCAACCCTTTCAAATCCTGTATCAATGCGTCAACATGCTGAGCTATTTGCCATCTTTCTTCTGTCGAAGTTTGTGATGCATAAGAACCCATGTTGTTGATACCATAATACATTACATGATAAATAGAACCTTGACTAATGTTTCTACCAGCGTCGTCATAACTAGGAACCCCTAGTATTTTCTCTGTTGTGACTAAGTGTCCTTTGCCATTTCCTTTTTCACCGTGGCATATGCCACAATACACGGTATAAAGCGCAGCTCCATTAATTAGATTATCCTCCGTATAAGGCAATGGGTTCTGCAAGTTTGCTTTAGCTGCATCATATCCTTCAGCAGAGTTATCGTAATCGTACGGCAACCATCCACGGGAAACTGTTCCGTCAACTGGCTTTTGTGCTTCTACATTACCCTTAAAAACCTTTCCTTCTTGATAGGTTTCATATCCTACAGACTCATACATATTAGGAAAATACTGTACGCTACGTCCAGACTTTTGCTCTACCTCTTTGTCATTACCACAAGATGCGATAAGCAATGCGGCAGTAGCTAGCATCCATATTTGCAAATATCTCTTCATTAGTGACCTTCTTTGTCTATTAATTTTATTTCTGTCGCTCCAGTGTCATAAAGGAACTTAGTCAGTTCTTCAATATCCTGACCGTGGTGACCATCTATTTCCATAAGAAAGTGGTCATCAGTTGTTCTTACATCTGGATTCTCCGCTTTTTTGAACGGCCACAATCTACTTCTTAGATAAAAAGTGATAACCATTAAGTGAGCTGCAAAAAACACCGTAAGTTCAAACATAATAGGGACGAACGCAGGCATATTCTGAATATAAGAAAAGCTAGGCTTACCACCTATATCCTGAGGCCAATCCTCAATCATGATGTAATTCATCATTACGGTTGCAACAGCAAGTCCTACAATACCGTATAGAAAGGCATTAATTGCAAGTCTCGTATCAGGCATTCCCATCGCCTTTTCAAGTCCGTGAACAGGGAACGGTGTGAAAATCTCCTCTATATGAAGATGCTTCTCCCTAACCTGCTTGACTGCACTAAGTAAGACATCGTCGTCTGTATAAAATGCATATATGTTTTTAGTTGCCATAAACCTTTTATTAATTGCTCTCGTGAGCTATGGTATCGCCACCAGACGTTCCATGGTTAGACGTTGCTTTATTTTCTCGCATTCTTTTATAATTGCTTCCACTTGATTTAAGTATAGACTTAACCTCGGCTTGAGCTATTACTGGGAATGTTCTAGAATACAATAAGAAAAGTACAAAGAAGAAACCTATTGTTCCTATAAATATACCTATGTCTACAAAGGTTGGGGAGAACATGGTCCATGAAGATGGCACATAATCTCTGTGAAGAGACGTAACAATAATCACAAAACGCTCAAACCACATTCCTATGTTTACTACAATGGAAATACCAAACGAAAACATAATGCTCGTTCTAAGCTTCTTAAACCACATAAATTGTGGAGAGAACACGTTACAAATCATCATCGACCAGTAAGCCCAAGCATAAGGCCCTGTTGCTCTGTTTAAGAAAGCGTATTGCTCATACTCAACACCTGAGTAC
>JANQTO010000244.1 GCA_030731685.1 Nonlabens sp. | reverse complement strand
CGCTTTCGCGAAAGCGTTATGAGAAAGTATGTCTGCAATAATAATATGTTAGTGGTAATGAGCAAGTTTAGTGACCTTTTTACGACCCAACACATATGAAAAATCTAACCGCACGTAACATCCATTTTTGTAAATTCATAACTGCGATGTTTTTTGTAGCAGCTATAACTTCTAGTTGTAAACAGCAAACAAGTCCTACTAATACTATTGCCCTAAACGAGTCTATGATGACAAATGAACCATTAACATGCGAATTGCTAACTGACTTTACAAATGCGAGTGATAATGAGAATTGGCGCCGAGTAAATGACAATGTCATGGGCGGCAGGTCTAAGGGTGACATGGAGTTTAAAGATAACACCATGGTGTATGCAGGATTTATCAATACTAATGGTGGTGGTTTTTCATCCATACGCTATGGTCTTAATAAGAACCAGCTTGTAGGATTTAAAACCCTAAAACTGCGGGTGCGCACCACAGACTCCCACTTAAAATACCGCGTGCTATTTGAGGACGAAAATCGCAGCTCTATTAATTACAACAATACTATACCCTTAGAAAAAACAACTGAGTGGCAAGAGGTTACTCTAAATCTTTCAGACTTCAAGCCATCGAGATATGGCAATGAACTTTCTAGACCTGTGTTTCAAAACGAGAATGCAACGGCTATAGGCTTTATAATAAGCCACAAGAACGACAGTAATTTTAAAATTGAAGTGGACTGGATGAAGCTTTGTAATTAATAAGTATTTGCGAGTCAAGATTGTTAGTTACCCCATACCCTATTCCAAAGCTCACCCAGTATTTTTTTAGCGTCTCTTGTATCCTTTGGACTTTCTGTAAATACTGCAGTTCCATCTGAATCGCGCGTGATTTCATATTGAAAAACAAAATTATCTGCTCCTGGTTGCGTACTTAGCAAACCAAATCTCAAATCATTAAAAAACAGCTTATCATCTTTTTTAGAAATCGTGAACCAGTTTTCAGAATTTGCTATCATGCGTTTTACACTGTCATCGTTACTTAAATCGCCTAATAGCTCATGATTTTTTGGATACGAGGTAAAAGTTATGGGTTTTGAATCAAAGAAAGAATAATCGGCTAGCAAGTAGGCATCTTGCACCTCAACATTTGCACTCCACAAAATGGTATTGAGCGCCGCTGGTCGTGTGTCTAGTTGCAAGTATGAAATATGCTGACTTTCCAGCGCTTGTTCAAATTGTGTGTAGGATGCCCATTTTAGGAAACAAGTAAGCAGCAAATATGCTGAGCTTACTATCAAACCCAGCTTGTTATAAAATGCGCGTCTTGGGGCGGTACGCTTTTGACGCATGGCGAGAATTACACATACTAAAAACGGAACCGTGTACAACGGGTCTATCACAAATATGGTCTTAAAAGCAAGCCTAGTTTCAAATGGCCAAAACAACTGTGTACCCCAAGTCGTGAAAGCATCGAGCAACGGATGCGTAAAAAATGCCCAGAAAAAGAGCAACGACCAGCCTTTAACGTCCTTGTACTTTTCATAACGAGAAACCAGCCACCCAAATACAGGAGCAAACAGCACCGAGAACACGATGGAATGCGTGAAACCGCGATGCATCATAAGCGCCGTTACGGTATCTGTAAAATGAGATGCCAGTACGTCGAGGTCTGGAATAGTACCTGCAATCGCTCCGTAAAGCATCGCTTTATTCCCTACTTTTTTACCTAGAACTAACTCGCCTACTGCGGCGCCTAGAACAATTTGGGTTAATGAATCCATATGAGATGTAAAATTAAGGCAAATGGTTGGTGCAACGTATCATAACAGCTTGCAACATTGCAAACCTGCTTCTTTTAACAAAAACGCATTGTGGTACCCACAATAACCAACTGCTAAAGTTTTTATAAAAAAGAATGAACGTTCATTTATCCTCGTATCTTTGTACTTCAAAGCACAAAATGAGCGAAGTACAAAAAAGCGAATTGAAACGTAAAGCACTGGTAGATGCCACCATATCACTTGTAAACAACAATGGATTTCACGCTACGCCTATTTCTAAAATAGCCAAAATAGCAAGCGTATCGCCCGCAACTATCTACTTGTACTTTGAAAATAAACAAGATCTCGTTAACAAAATCTACCTACAAGTGAAAGAAGAGTTTACGAGCTACAGCTTTGCAAACTATTCTGAGGAAACGCCGGTAGAACAAAGCTTTAAAGAGATATGGAACCGCATTGCGCAATTTAAAATGGGACGAATGGACAAGGCTATTTTTCTAGCGCAATGTGACAATACCCCGGTAATAGATGAGTCTTCTCGTCAGGAAGGCATCAAACACTTACAACCGTTACTGGACGTATGGAACCGTGGTAAGGAAGACCAGCTCATCAAACCTTTATCTGACTATTTGCTTTATGCATATACCATAAACCCCTTATCGTTTTTAATCGTGATGCAACAGCAAGGCAGTTTTAAAATAGAAGCACAGCATTTAGAAGAAGCCTATCAAGCGGCTTGGAACAGTATTAAATTATAAAAAATACAATTATGGAATTACTAGAAATATTGAATTGGCGTTACGCCGCCAAAGCGATGAACGGCGACAACGTAGAACAAAAGAAAATAGACACGATTATTGAAGCTGCGCGTCTAGCACCAACTTCAAGCGGTTTACAACCATTTGAAATTATGGTTATTACAAACCAAGAAATCAAAGAAAAAATCAAACCTGTAGCGTGGAACCAGTCGGTTATTACAGACTGCTCTCACCTACTTGTTTTTGCGGCATGGGATACCTACACTGCAGACCGTATTAACTACATGTTTGATTTGACAAACGAGATACGAGGCTTTAAAAATGAAGGTTGGGAAAATTACCGTCAGAAATTATTGAGCTCATACCCTCAAAAAGACGATGAGGAAAACTTCAACCATGCAGCAAGACAGGCATATATCGCACTCGCCATGGCTATAGTTGCTGCGGCAAACCAAGGTTTAGATACCACACCATTAGAAGGGTTTGACCCAGAGGCAGTTGATAACATATTAGGTCTGCGTGAAAAAGGTTTACGCAGTGTGGTTATGCTACCTGTAGGCTACCGAGCGCCAGAGGACGACTGGCTCGTAGATTTAGTAAAGGTGCGTAAAAGCACAGAAAAACTAATTACAGAAATTAAATAAGAACCTCTGCATTTAAACAGAGATAAAACAATAACTATGAAAAAAGTACTATTTGTCCTAACAAGCCATGCTGAGTTAGGAAACACCGGAGAGAAAACAGGATTTTGGATTGAAGAATTTGCAAGTCCATACTATCTATTAAAAGATAAAGGTGTAGCAATTACATTAGCATCTCCTAAAGGCGGACAGCCACCGATAGATCCTAAAAGTGCTACTGAAGATTCTAGTACGCCAGCTACAGAGCGTTTTAATAAAGATGAAGAAACAAAGGCTATTTTAAGTAACACGCATAAACTTTCTACCGTTAATGAAGCCGACTATGACGCGGTGTTCTACCCAGGCGGTCACGGACCGTTATGGGACCTTGCCGAAGATAAAGACTCTATCGCTTTGATAGAATCCTTCTACAACAATAACAAGCCCGTAGGTGCCGTGTGTCACGCACCAGCAGTATTCAAGCATACTAAAGATGCGCAAGGAAACCCACTAGTTCAAGGTAAAAAAGTCACTGGATTCACCAATACCGAAGAAAAAGCAGTCGAACTTACAGACGTAGTTCCATTTTTAGTGGAAGACATGCTTAAAGCAAACGGCGGCCTGTATTCTAAAGGTGACGACTGGAGCGAGTATGCAGTACAGGAAGGCAATCTGATTACTGGTCAAAATCCAGCATCGTCTGAGCTAGTGGCAGCGAAGATGCTTGCAATGCTAGATTAAGTAACCATTCTCAAATCAAACCAAAACAGCCTAAGCGACTTGCTTAGGCTGTTTTTTATTTAAAATCATAGCAATTACCTTCAAACGATTCCTAATTATGCGTTCAATGAAATAATAGTATAGACTGCGCATCTTACGAGTTCCGCTTTCGCCTAAGTAGGGTGTTACCGTATCGTTTTCAATACATAGACC
>JANQTO010000243.1 GCA_030731685.1 Nonlabens sp. | reverse complement strand
GGTAAGTGTATTACTTTGGAACTGCTTTGGGTGACTTTTAGAATGACCGTCACTAATTCTTTAATGGTATAGATGCGGTCACTTCCTATATTGAACACCTCATTGTTATGCTCTTTTTCACTAAAGATGCGGTAACACGCTTCAATATTATCATCTATAAAACAAAAGGTACGTGACTGCTCACCATCACCGTATATGGTAATATCTTCATTGTTTAAAGCCTGTTTAAGGAGTTTTGGAATTACAAAATCTACACTTTGTTGCGGCCCATAGGTATTAAAAAAACGGAAGATATTGTATTCCAGACCATACTCCTGGTAATAGCTTCTAAAATATGCCTCACCTATATTCTTAACCACGGCATAGGGTAATTTTGAATTCAGCGGGGTTTCGTCTTCTATTTGCGGCAAGCTCACGGGCTCACCGTACACCTCAGAACTTGACGAGAATACCACCTTTTTAACCCCAATATTTTTAGAAAGTCGCAATACATTTTTAATACCTTCAATATCATTAAGCACGTCTATAGGGTTGTCTAAAGTACGTTGTACTCCGACCAGCGCTGCATAGTGAAATACATAATCTAACTTGCGCGAAAGCATAATTTCAGAAAGCTGCTCGTAGCTATTGCAGTCTGCTTTTATAAAGGTAAAATGAGTAGTTCCATTTTTAGGTAATTTACTTCGAGAACCTGTAGAAAGGTTATCCACAGCTATAACCTCGTGTCCTTTTGCTAGAAGAAATGCGGTTAGTGCACTACCTACGTTACCTGCTGCGCCTGTTATTAGGGTTTTAGTCATTTTTGGGTTGATTGTCCTATATCTTCAAATATAATTTATAGTTGCAAACATGACCATGGAATCTATCAAAATAGTTTAAAATTGTAACTTTCACGATGCTTAAATGCACCATTAATAGTTCAACAACTTGTAGTTTTAGACTCTTTCATTTCTCTATAAAATGAGTAAAATCCATGAAGAAATTGATATTCATACAAGAATATTGCTGGCTGCAATTTGAAAATGGCAGCAATCATTTTGAATAGTTGTTGTTTTGCTCTATACTTAATCCCAAGCTCTTTTCTAGACATACCGTTGCGTTGATACTGAATTTGCGCCTTTGAGTAGCCGCGACCATGAGCTGTTCTTTTTAGGAAATTAAGGGTAAGTCGCTCTTTAGGTACAAAATGTTTGAACGTATTATCACATAACTGTTTTATGTGATAGCCTTGACTTGTAATGTAATCGCATATTTCTGTATCACCGCCGCCCGTCAGTAAATTTCCTTTGCGGTCCTCGATAAGTGGTTTGAAATTTTTTAATAACCTTTTTCTTAAGGACATCCCGGCACCATAAACATTAGATACATTTCCGCGGCTACGGCAACCTGTTGCATATATGCCAGCGTAATGATGGAACCATGCAGGTGGCTCAATCTCACAAACTGGCTCACCATTGCCTCCTACAACACCATATTCTTCATGCTGTTCTAAAAAATCAAATGCAGTTTTTACATACTCTTTGTTCAGCCAATTATCGTCATCACAAAACAGCACGTACCCATACCGCGCAGTTTCTATTCCTCTTTTACGAGCGTAGTTAAGTCCTGGTTTATGTTCTGAAACGCAAACTATGTTATTAAAAGAAGCCTTTCCTAAAATTGATTGCGCAAATGACATGCTGCCATCTTCGCTTGCATTATCTACGAGTATGAGCTCCCAATTTACCTGTTCTAGTCCAGTCTGGTCTACGATACTTTCTAAGGTAGGTTTTAACCTGCATTTACTGTTATGAAAGCATATGATAATAGAGATGCCGCTGTTAGAAATTTGCATTACGTGGTTTATTTAGTTAAGTACTCAAATCGGTTTTTGAATTTCAAGATAGGTGCCTCTATAAGTTTGTAAGATAACCACGATACGCCAACTACAAGTATCGTGTTTTCTAGCAACACAAGAATAAGACGATACTTAAAGTTAAACAGTTTTTCAATATACTCATTGAGGTAAGGGTCTATATACTTATTAGTAATTAATACTGGTAATATCAAGTGATACAAATAGATACCGTAACTTATTTTACCTATAAAAATCAAAAACTTGTTATTGAAGAGCCACGTAAACCTTAACTTCCCATTATCTAAGTTTTTATAAATATAAGTAATAAGCCAAATGGTTAATATGGAAACCGAGGTGCGTATGGAAAGTATATCCCAAGACTGTACATAGACACCGTAAATAAAATACCCTAAAATGATAAGTGCAACTATGGAAAGAATCTTAAAAAAACTAGTTAACGCAGACAGTTTATAGGTGATTATCCAAGATAATAGAGAGCCAAAACCGAAAGCGTCAAAACATGTAAAGGTCAACAACCTACCTTTATTAACTCCTGCAAGCATAAACTGGCTGCTAATGCCTATGATTATAAATATAATGATTACAGGCAACAGGTATTTTTTACGAACCCACAACACAATCCACGGCCATATTAAATAATACTGTTCTTCTACAGCAAGTGACCATAAATGCGAAAGCATACCATCCCATTTACCTATAGAAAAGAAATAAAAATTTGACGTATACGTGACAAAATATAAAAACGCCTCTCTAATAGCAGTTCCCGTACTCGCACCTAGGATAAATAGCACTCCTATAGTTAAATAATAAATAGGAAAAATACGCAATGATCGTCGTAAGTAGAAATTCTTTGCAACATTCCACAAAGAAACACCGGTTAAAGTAGCTTGGTCACGAGCATGGAATAAAATCGTTGTGATTAAAAAACCGCTCAGTACAAAAAACATGTCAACACCTATTTGTCCATTGGGAATTTTATTTATTAAAAAACTGCCTGGCAACCAGTGACTTACAACTACTAAAAAAACAGCGATTGCACGTACACTGTCCAGTTGTTTTATATAACGCATCCTACCACTTTGTTTTTAAAAAAGTTGAAGCAGGAAATAGCTTTTTGTAATATGTACAATTTATTCCATTCTTTAAAAGCCGCTTTACTAAGGTAATAGACATAAAGCGTTCCCGCAGGTAACTACCATAAAACAGGAGTTTATTAACAGACATAAATCCACTAGAATTAACATAAATATCTCTTGATTGTTTATAATAGCCCTGCTTTAGAGGAATTGCAATAAGGCAACGGTAAATTAAGTACCTCATGCTAGAAATTATTTTAGGGTCATGATATTTTGATAGTACATGTAGTTCAGCAGTTTGTATAGCCATTTGAACAGACTGCAGGTAACTCTCTGTTTTCTTTTGAGATGCTATGGAATGGGCAACGTCTCGTCTATAAAAACTATCGGGCATGGTTGGAACTAATTTAAGTAACGGTTCTTGTGTTAACGCTCGTACATGGAGTTCCCAGTCTTGCCATGCTTTTAAATTCTGATTCCAGCCTCCTATCTTTAGTAAAAAGGTTTTTTTCCATAGCACACCCGTTGTATGCCAGGGCATGTCTTGATTCAGAAAACGCAGTACGTTTTCATGCAAAGTATCATGCTCATTAAGTTTGTTCCACAGCATTTTTTCGTCACCCAGTTTTTTAGAGAATGTACCTGTGTGAAACACCACCATGTCCATATCTGGAGTTACGTGGTTTATGCGTGTATCTATACAGTGGGATGCAAGCACATCGTCGCTATCTAAAAAAAGTACATGGGTACCTTGTGCCATTTCTAACCCCATTTGTCTAGCACCATTTCCTCCTGGCTTGTAATTGTCTGTGCGAGTATACAGGTGTATTTTATTGTTCGCTTTCGCGAAAGCAGAAACTACAGCAGCCGTGTCGTCTGTACTACCATCATCTACAATAATACATTCCCATGAGTCACTAGTTTGTGCTATCACTGACGCAATGGTCTCATGTACGATGCCAGCACGATTATAAACTGGGATAATTATGGATATACTAGCAGTCACTATAAAGTTTTAATAAGTGTTGCAAGATAACTTGATGGTCAAAATGTTTAACAATATGCGCTCTATTTTCTGTTCCCTGCTTTTTCAAAAGTTGCGGGTCGTCTACTAGTCTTAATATCGCAGTCGATAGCGCATCTACTGCACC
>JANQTO010000242.1 GCA_030731685.1 Nonlabens sp. | reverse complement strand
CCCTACGTCCAAGAAAAGAACGCGCCGAAGGTCAGGATAGCAAGCCCAAAGTAGAACGTCAGAAAAAAGAAACTGAAAAAACAGAAACGCCAGACGCGCCAGCTGCAACCACAGCAGACTCTGAGAAAACTCCTGAACGCAAGCAACCTGTAAAACGTGAAAAGCAGCCTAGGAACGATTCAAATAACCAACAGACTAAGGAACGGAAACCGCAACGTAGTTCAGACAAGAACACCGCTACTGACCAAAAAAGCGACGACCGCCCAGCAAGAAACGAGCGTAACGACAATCGACAAAACAACCAAAACCGCAAGCAGAACGCACAAAATGCAGTTCCTAAGGGTAATAAGGACAACCGTAACAGGTACCGCGACCCAGACTATGAGTTTGACGGTATCATAGAAAGTGAAGGTGTACTAGACATGATGACTGACGGTTATGGATTCCTGCGCAGCAGTGACTATCACTACCTAGCATCACCAGACGATATTTATGTATCCCAATCACAAATAAGACTTTTTGGCCTTAAAACGGGTGATACCGTACTCGGTATGGTACGCCCTCCTAAAGAAGGTGAAAAGTATTTCCCACTTATCAAAATTTCCAAGATTAATGGACTGGACCCAAGCGTGGTTCGTGATCGTGTATCTTTTGAACACCTTACACCATTATTTCCAGATGAGAAATTTAACATTGCAGACCGTAGATCATCTGTTTCTACCCGTGTGATGGATTTATTCTCACCTATAGGTAAAGGACAACGCGGTATGATTGTGGCGCAGCCTAAAACGGGTAAAACCATGCTTCTTAAGGACATTGCAAACGCAATAGCAGCAAACCACCCAGAGGTTTATCAAATCATTCTATTAATAGACGAGCGCCCTGAAGAGGTTACCGACATGCAGCGCAATGTGAGCGGTGAGGTAATTGCTTCTACGTTTGATAAGGAAGCGCACGACCACGTTAAAGTGGCAAACATAGTTCTTGAAAAGGCTAAGCGCATGGTAGAATGTGGACATGATGTCGTGATACTCCTTGATTCCATTACAAGACTTGCCCGCGCATACAATACCGTACAGCCAGCGAGTGGTAAAGTATTATCGGGTGGTGTGGACGCAAATGCGCTTCACAAGCCTAAACGTTTCTTTGGAGCTGCCCGTAACATTGAAGGTGGCGGTTCACTGTCCATTATCGCAACAGCGCTTACGGAGACTGGTTCTAAAATGGACGAGGTTATTTTCGAGGAATTTAAAGGAACTGGTAACATGGAACTGCAATTGGACAGAAACATTTCTAACCGACGCATTTTCCCTGCCATAGACCTCACTTCTTCTTCTACACGTCGTGACGACCTTCTTCTTGACAAGGAGACCTTACAACGCCTGTGGATACTCCGCAAGTACCTTGCAGACATGAATCCTGTAGAAGCTATGGAATTCATATCTCAGCGCATTAAGCAAACCCGTAACAACGAAGAATTCCTTGCTACGATGAACGATTAATTCAAAATTAATTTCATAGAAAACGGCTGTCTTTCACAAGGCAGCCGTTTTTGTTTGGTTCATATTTCTGTTATTGAGTTCGCTTTCGCGAAAGCGTGCATGCCGCAATCAATCGGTAATGCTACATATTAATCAGTAATTGCATGGGTTTAATAGTTAGACACTTATCAATCACAAATGGAAACTATGAGTACCTTTCTTTCTTCTACGCTTTAAATACATAAAGAAACGACCACCTTTTACAGGCAATCGCATTTGAAGGAAAAGACGCCAAGATAATATTTCAGAACGCGTTCATGTTTTGATAATCTCGATGCCTCACTAACTCTTGACACGCGAAAAACTACAGTTAGTCTTCTTATAATAACTGGCTAAACTTCTCGAGAACATGATTAGGTGTATTGGAAATCATGTCAGAGTTTCTGGAATTAAGGGACAACAAAAAAAGCCCTTGATTTATATCAAGGGCTCTTCTTAATTAACCTAAAAACTATTACAATGCGTTTACGAACTTTGTAAGCTTAGACTTAATGTTACCTGCTTTATTATCGTGGATAATGTTTTTCTTAGCTAGTTTGTCTACCATTGAAGTCACCTCTACTAAAAGCGTTTGAGCAACAGACTTGTCTGTAGTTTCTCTTAATCTCTTAATAGCGTTACGAGTTGTTTTGTGTTGATACTTGTTCAACACTCTTTTCTTCTCGCTAGTTCTAATTCTTTTTAAAGCACTTTTGTGATTTGCCATATCTTAAAAATCTTGGTTGATTACAACCTTATGTTATGTATTGTAGCCCGTAGGGGAATCGAACCCCTCTTACCAGGATGAAAACCTGGCGTCCTAACCGATAGACGAACGGGCCATTACTTTGCTCGTTAAGCGGATGCAAAAATAAACCCTTTTTTGGTATATGCAAATGCCGAAACAAAGTTTTTTAAAAAAAATTAATATGCCTTTGCAAACAGCACGCGTTGCGTAGACGGTTTACCAGTAAACACGCAGCTTCCCGCCTCTTTTTTATTATCTAGCGGTATGCATCGTATCGTTGCTTTTGTCAAATCTTTTATTTTGTCCTCAGTCTCTGCCGTCCCGTCCCAGTGAGCACTTAAAAAACCTCCTTTTACCTCTAGAACTTCTTTAAACTCCTCAAAATCATTCACCTCCGTAATATGTGAGTCTCTATAAGCGAGCGCTCTGCTATGTAAAGACGACTGGATGTCTTCTAATAGATTTTTTACTTTGGTAGCAATTCCTTCTAATTCAGTTGTCTCTTTTGTGAGTGTATCACGTCTTGCAAGTTCTACAGTTCCATTTTCTAAGTCTCTTGCTCCTATCGCAATGCGCAATGGAACTCCTTGCAGTTCATATTGAGCAAACTTTGCCCCTGGTCGCATGGTGTCGCGGTTGTCGTACTTCACAGAAACTCCTGCTGCACGTAAATCCTTAACCACATTGTTTACTACCTCTGTAATTTGGTCTAGTTGCTCTTCGTTTTTAAATATTGGAACTATGACTACTTGGTATGGAGCTAACTTAGGTGGTAGCACAAGTCCTTGGTCGTCGCTATGAGTCATAATAAGTGCTCCCATCAGTCGTGTAGAAACGCCCCACGAGGTTGCCCAAACGTATTCTTGGCCACCTTCTTTGTTAGCAAATTTGACATCAAAAGCCTTAGCAAAATTTTGTCCTAAAAAATGGCTAGTCCCAGCTTGCAAAGCCTTACCGTCTTGCATGAGCGCTTCTATACAATAAGTCTCGTCAGCTCCCGCAAAACGCTCACTTTCTGTCTTGAGCCCTTGTATGACCGGTATAGCCATAAAATTCTCTACAAAAGTTGCGTACACGTTATTCATTAACTCAGCCTCAGCTATAGCTTCCTTTTTAGTTGCGTGAGCGGTATGACCTTCTTGCCATAAGAATTCTGCTGTTCTCAAAAATAATCTTGTACGCATTTCCCAGCGCACGACATTTGCCCATTGATTTATAAGTAATGGGAGATCACGGTAAGATTGAATCCAACCTTTGTATGTGCTCCATATAATGGCCTCACTTGTAGGTCTTACAATAAGCTCTTCTTCAAGTTTTGCTTCTGGATCTACACGCAGTTTGCCAGGTCTGTCAGGGTCGTTTTGCAACCTGTAGTGAGTAACAACTGCACATTCTTTAGCAAAACCTTCGGCGTTTTTCTCTTCGGCTTCAAAAAGGCTTTTTGGCACAAATAAAGGGAAGTAGGCATTTTGATGTCCTGTTTCCTTGAACATCCTGTCTAATTCTGCCTGTATTTTTTCCCATATCGCATATCCATAAGGCTTGATTACCATACAACCGCGCACGCCGCTGTTCTCAGCAAGGTCAGCATCTACTACTAAATCATTGTACCATTTTGAATAATCTTCTTCTCTTGTTACTCGGTTCTTTCCCATGTTTATTGTGGCATAATCCTTGTGATTATATTATAAATTTGTTAAATGCCTTTTAATTCAGGCAAAACTAGTTAAATTTATCCTATTCATTAAAAACAACTACTATGAGAACTATATTTAATTTCAGAAATAGCCGCAAACTTGGGGTCTTAACCCTTGCTTCA
>JANQTO010000241.1:3324-4099 GCA_030731685.1 Nonlabens sp. | reverse complement strand
CAAGGACAACAGCTGGTCATTATTAAAATCTGAACGGCTACTTTTAAAGTTGCCCACGCCACCATTTAAACCCAGCAGCTTATTGATGGATATGTTACCACCTAAATTTCCAGGTTCATTGTACCTATATGTGTTCATAAGGTGCGAGATGTCTCCTGTGGCGTCCACCGCTATGGTGTTTGCATTACCTAAAAAATAAAATTTATTTTTCTTGCCAAAAGACATAAGATTAAACCTACCCTGATAGAAGTTTTGCAAGCCCACGTCTTGCGAGACGTCTATGTTTCCAAACCATTGCTGTTTTGCATCGTCGTCTAGCGTTAGATTTAGGGCTATTTTATCACTTTCCTCCACACCTTTAAGTAGTTTATTGTTAGAATACCGCTGTAAAATCTCAATGTTTTTAAGCGGACTTGCAGGCATATTTTTGGTAAGCATTTTATAGCCACGCTCAAAAAAGTCATCACCTTCTATCATTATTTTCTCCACCTCCTGGTTTCCTACTTTTACCGTGCCGTCACTTTCTACCGTGAGTCCAGGTATTTTTTTGAGCAAGTCCTCAAGCACTTGTTCATTACCAGTAGCAAAGGCCTTTGCGTCTATGATAATGGTATCCTTTTTAATGCGTATAGGCAGGTCTGCATTGATAATTATTTCGTTAAGCTCTAACTGGCTTTCTTCCATAACAACGTTTATCGTGTAGCTGTCTTGCTGCGGTGTAATCATTAGAGGCAACAGCTTTTTACCATAAGAAAGCGATGAAAATGTAATATTG
>JANQTO010000241.1:1775-3314 GCA_030731685.1 Nonlabens sp. | reverse complement strand
GCTGCTAGCGGTGCGCGCAGTGCCGTTTATTTGAGCAAGGGTAAGGTAACTGCATAAAAAGAACAAAACACCTAGTAATTTAGGTGTTTTGTGAATATTCATTAAATACAACTGAAACTTATTTTTTGGTTTTATCATCTGGCTCATTTTCCCATTCGTAGGTTCGCTCAATACCTGACCTTACTGTCACTGAATTCGTTAATGTCGCATCAGTATCGTCACTTCTGGACCTAAGGGCTTTAAACAATTCTGCAGCTTGACTATCGCATAGTTTAACGTAATCATATAAACTCACCTTAGTAAATTTCATTTCATTAAGTAAATCATATTTGAAAGGCACTGAATCTAAGTCACTCTTAAAACTAACAACAGTCCATCGATGAAACTCTGTACCTGCTTCAGACTCTAATGACATTATTAAACCAGGCAAACCACTGAACTTATAAGGTCCAGCATTAATGGGTATATTCTCGTTGTAAAAAGCTAGATAATCACGCCCTCTAAAATTGACTGTCGCACCCTTACAAATAACACCCGCTATTAAACGTGTATCATTAACAAGCACCCAGTTAAATATTATAGTGCTGTCTATAACTACAAATCTGTTTTTAAAATCTAAACTTTGAACGCCATAAACTGTATTTTCAATATTAGATTTAAAATAAAGGCTTTGATCCAATTTAATTTCATTAGGGCTTAATGTATATTCACTCCCATTTACAGTATATTTTACTTCTTCATTCTTTTGATTAAGTGGCGTTGTTACGTAGACTGAATTCATCGAATTTCCGTACAAAAACTGCTTATTAGTGTAGTAGTCATTTTGATATAAATATTCTACAGAAAACAGCGCCGAATTTTGTCCGTAACTCAAATTTAAAAATAGAAATGCAACAATATATCGTAACATCATACTTTGTTTTCCTAATAATTCGAATAATATAATGAGCCTACCCGTCTACCAACATTCGCCTGTAAACTAACACTACTACCACCAGCAAGCCTATTACAATGACCTTCGTTGTATGCGTACGTAGAAAAATATTCATAATTGGTGTAAGACCTCCCATCAGGACCTGTCACTGTTGTAACAATTGAATAAAAACAATTGGGACCATAGACAGTCTTTTCTACCTTCATTAAATTTATTGACACTTCTTTCTCAAGCACTGGCGCAGCCGCATCGTCAGGAGCATTATTCTCTAATTCACTAACGACTAATGGATTAATGACTGTAGCACTAGCAAAACCAATAGAACAAACCACGAAAAACGCAGCAAAAACAAATTTTTTCATAATATAAAAGTTTAAAATTAGATTACGAATTACGGAATTACGGAATTACGGAATTATAAAACAAGTTTTTGTGAGATTATTTTAATGTTAAAATGAAAATAAATTATAAACCCTAGTGTTTGCAATGTATTGAAAGCAAAACAATTAGACCATTGAAAATCAATACACCCATGTGTCATCTCAAATATTCAGGAGCTTATAAATAAATTTAACAAATGATAAAATAGCTCTACTCCACAACCC
>JANQTO010000241.1:0-1675 GCA_030731685.1 Nonlabens sp. | reverse complement strand
CCATAACTACCTAGGTAGCTCAAACCCATAAGCAAGGAACCATCTTCATTATCACCTAGTTCTTCTAATTTTTTGGCAGTAAGTGTAATGGCGTCTAGCGTGGTTAAGTCGGCAGTCAAATACGTTACTGGTTTTATGGAGGCAACCGCAACTTTAAGCGGCACATACCCTAGACGTTCTATATATAAGGTGTCTGTATTTTTAGCTAGTATGTTGAACGCACCAGCATTGTCTGAAATCGCATAAGACCTATTTGTAATATTGACTATGCTCGCAAGTTCTAGCAGCTCACCGCTTTGCTGGTCTTTTAGAATACTGGAAACGCTGTTCTGAGCATTCCCAAAAACTCCTATTACCAGAACAAAAACAACTAACCTAAAAATTCTCATCATTGACATCTACAGTTGCTGCAAAGGTAGGATGCAAGACGCCATGAAGTCTTGCAGAAATGAGTTTAAATAACCGTCGTATTAAAGTTTCTACAAAATGAAAGGTCAAACCGTTAAATAGAAGTATTTTTGCACGCTTTCGCGAAAGCGAGATTAACAACAAGCTATGAATGAGTTCTTTACACAAATAAACTTCAAAGAGATATTTACTGCAAGCATGATATTGTTTGCGGTAATAGACATTGTGGGCAGTATTCCCATAATTGTGGATTTAAGAAGAAAAGTAGGTCATATAGAAAGTGAAAAAGCGAGTATTGTTGCTGGTATCCTCATGATTGCCTTTATGTTTGTAGGAGAACGCATTTTGAACCTTATAGGCATCGATGTGAACTCATTTGCCGTGGCAGGTGCATTTATCATCTTTTTCATCGCACTGGAAATGATTCTAGGTATCACATTGTACCGTGATGACGCTCCTGAAACCGCCGCAATTATACCTATCGCCTTTCCATTAATAGCAGGTTCGGGAACCTTAACATCTATTCTTTCCTTACGCTCTGAGTACTCGTCAGTTAACATTATTATCGCCATTGTGGTCAACATAATTTTTGTGTATACCGTTTTGAAAAACTCTGGACGCATAGAAAAATTCCTAGGTAAACAGGGAATTAACGTGGTTCGCAAAATTTTTGGCGTTATCTTGCTAGCCATAGCTGTAAAACTATTTACGTCTAATATTAAAGAATTGTTCTAATGAAATATGTGGTTTACTTACTTTTAGTTCTTGCGGTTGCAAGCATGGTCTTTAACGCCACCCGACTTGATTTTTCAAATCTATTAGTAGGCAATAGCCAGATAGCACTTATAAGCATCGCCGCAGCACTGTGTGTAACCGTACTTATGGTTATCATGATTATTTCCTATAAAATTCAAGAAAAGCAGAAAGACCTGTAGGGAAAAGAAATTACAAATTCCAAGCTTCAAATCTCAAATTCCAAATTGTCTATTAAGCGCTTACTGCGTGCGCTTTATTGTCGCGCTGCTCCTATTGCCAATTGGGTTGAAAATTCCAAGCTCCAAATCTCAAATTCCAAACCACAAATTGCCTATTAAGCGCTTACTGCGTATGCTTTATTGTCGCGCTGCTCCTATTGCCAATTGGGTTGAAAATTCCAAGCTCCAAATCTCAAATTCCAAACCACAAATTGCCTATTAAGCGCTTACTGCGTATGCTTTATTGTCGCGCTGCTCCTATTGCCAATTGGGTTGAAAATTCCAAGCTCCAA
>JANQTO010000240.1:3534-4103 GCA_030731685.1 Nonlabens sp. | reverse complement strand
ACGCAAGTGGTTGTACCAAACGCCTATGGATATTTTAATCAAGGCATCTAATGGAGCGAGCGATTTTGGTAACAAATTTGGGCAACCTCTAATTACAGGTTCTGTGCTAACTTTTGAGCATCAAGAAGGCAACCAAAACTTAGGTTTTGACAAGGTCATCATGCAAGCTGGTGGTATAGGCTATGGCAAAAAAGAACAAGCATTAAAGAAAAAACCAGCTCCTGGCGACGATATTATCGTCATGGGTGGTGATAATTATAGAATTGGTATGGGCGGCGCAGCCGTGAGCAGCGCAGACACTGGCGCACTGGATTCTGGACTGGAACTAAACGCCGTACAACGTAGTAATCCGGAGATGCAAAAACGTGCGGCAAACGCCATACGCGGTCTGGTAGAAAGCGACCACAACCCTATTAAATCCATTCACGACCACGGCGCTGGTGGGCATTTAAATTGCTTGTCAGAGTTGGTTGAAGAAACCGGCGGCATCATAGATGTTGATAAACTGCCTGTGGGCGACACGACACTTTCCCGTAAAGAATTGATAGGCAACGAGTCCCAAGAACGCA
>JANQTO010000240.1:3020-3524 GCA_030731685.1 Nonlabens sp. | reverse complement strand
GGCGACAACAAGTTCATATTCAGCGAGAAAGATGGTCGCAGCCCTATGGATTTGGCACTTGAGGACATGTTCGGTTCCAGCCCGAAAACCATCATGGACGACAAGACTATCACACGTCATTATGACGCCGTTCCTTATGACGGTAAAGATTTTAAACTGTACTTATACAATGTGTTACGATTAGAAGCCGTAGCCTGTAAAGACTGGCTCACTAATAAAGTAGACCGTTGTGTGACCGGTCGTGTTGCAAAACAGCAAACCTGTGGCGAGCTGCAATTACCGTTGAATAACGTAGGCGTTATGGCGCTGGATTATAACGGTAAAAACGGTGTTGCGACCACCATAGGCCACGCTCCTGTGGCAGCTCTTATAGACCCAGCAGCAGGTTCGCGCAACGCGATTGCCGAGGCACTTACAAACCTTGTTTTTGCTCCGCTAGAAAAGGGCCTTTCGGGTGAGAGCCTGAGCGCAAACTGGATGTGGCCTTGCAACAATCCTGGCGAA
>JANQTO010000240.1:1147-3010 GCA_030731685.1 Nonlabens sp. | reverse complement strand
ATATCCAGACATGGACGTGCTCGCTCCTGGAACCGTAATCATCAGTACCGTAGGTAATTGCGATGATATTACTGCCGTGGTGGAACCTGTGTTGCAACGCGATTACAACGCACCTATTTACTACATTAACATGAGCGGCGACACGCACAAATTGGGTGGCTCTAGCTTTGCACAAACACAAAATAAAATAGGTGATGCGTGCCCTACGATTGTAGATAGTTCCGCTTTCGCGAAAGCGTTCAACAGCATACAATCACTCATAAAACAAGGCAAAGTGCTTGCAGGACACGACGTTGCAAGTGGCGGACTTATCACCACTTTACTAGAAATGTGTTTCCCATCGCAAAATATAGGGATGGAACTGGACATGAGCGCCGTAGGTCACGATATGGTACAGGTATTATTTGCCGAAAATGCCGGAATTGTTCTCCAAACAACCGACGACAGCATCGAAGCCGAACTCGCTAAAACAGGCGTACCGTTTTTCAAAATAGGAAACGCTATTGACGAAGCCGTTCTGGACATTAACGAGTTCATCATAGACGTAGACGACATGCGCGACGTGTGGTATGAAACCTCGCATCTACTAGATAGACAGCAATCTTTCAACGGCATGGCAGACGAGCGCGCACTCAATTATGTAAACCAACCGCTGGAATTCAAATTCCCGACACAATTTGATGGAAAACTACCCGAATTACCACAAAAACGCATCAAAGCAGCCGTAATACGTGAAAAAGGAAGCAATTCAGAGCGAGAAATGGCACGTGCCATGTACCTCGCAGGATTTGAAGTCATAGACGTACACATGACCGACCTTATCACCGGTCGTGCAAACCTAGAAGATGTGCAATTTATAGCAGCAGTTGGCGGATTCTCAAACAGTGATGTTCTAGGAAGTGCCAAAGGTTGGGCAGGAGCATTCTTATATAATGAGAAAGCAAACACCGCATTAAAGAATTTCTTTGCCAGACCAGACACCATGAGTATTGGCGTTTGTAACGGTTGTCAGCTATTTGTAGAACTGGGCTTAATAAACCCAGACCACGACGAGAAGCCAAAAATGCTCCACAACGATTCTGGAAAATTTGAATGTGGCTTTACCAGCGTTGAAATCGCATCCAATAATAGCATCATGCTAAAAAGCCTTGCTGGCAGCAAACTAGGCATTTGGGCAGCACACGGCGAGGGAAAATTCCACTTACCTAAAGAACGTAGCGCTTATGAGATTCCAGCAACCTACAGCTACGGCAGCTACCCAGCAAACCCCAACGGTTCAGACTACAACGCCGCCATGCTCAACAGTGCCGACGGTCGCCACCTGGTCATGATGCCACACCTAGAACGCAGCACATTCCCATGGAACTGGGCGCACTACCCTACTGACAGGAATGATGATGCAGTGACGCCTTGGTTAGAGGCTTTTGTGAATGCAAGGGTTTGGTTGGAAAATAAAAATTGATAGGGTAGCAAGATTCTGACATCCGATGTCTGTCTTTTTAAGGAACGGACTCCATATCGCGTAGTCCTAATATTAAACACAAAGAGACTTAATAATTTTATTCAATGAAACTAACCTTAAAACTCGCAGGCATTTACAATCTATTATGGGGCGCATGGGTGGTGCTTTTTCCGAATCATTTTTTTGAACTTGTGGGCATGGAACCCTTGAACCATCCTATGGTATGGCAAGGTATGGGCATGGTGATAGGCGTTTATGGTCTGGGTTACTGGTGGGCGAGCTACAATCCTATGAAGCACTGGCCTATTGTGGCTGTAGGTTTTCTAGGTAAAATTTTTGGTCCTATCGGTTTTTTGTTAAACTATGTGCAAGATATCGTGCCTTTTGAATTTATTTACACC
>JANQTO010000240.1:0-1137 GCA_030731685.1 Nonlabens sp. | reverse complement strand
GGTTGGATGCTTTTGTGAATGCAAGGGTTTGGTTGTAGAAAATACAAAGATTTTGTTCAAAAGGGTAGACTTGATTCTATCTTTTTGAAAAAGTAAAGGTTACTATGAGAAATAAATCAGTAATAAAGGTTGCAGTGCTATCTCTTTTAATAACATCGTGTGCGGTGTTACAAAATAGTGATAAGCAATATAGTCTAGGAAATGACGAAATCTATTTGAAGCTGGATTATGAGCCAACTATCGATTTGTCATCATTTGATGTTTTAGGAAATGAAGAAGAATTTAGTTTTGATAGTATCTTAAATGAAATTCCTAAGCCTACAAACTCCGCAGACTCTTTAGAATATATGCAGGTATTGAAAAGTCTTGACTCCATGAAGCAAGTTATGGAAGTAACGACTATTGAGTGGACTAAAAGAATGGATTCGCTAAAACTTACAGACACTTATAAAAATGCAGATTTCAGCCAACCATATTACATTTTTAGAGACTCAAGCTTTACAGTTTCTGATTATGGAACAGAACTAATTTACCCTAAAAAATTTATGTACAAACGTTGGTTTAAAAACAAAAAAGATTCTAGCTTTTATGGTCAGTCTCAAACTGGAGAAAATCAATTGGCAAAATTGAATCCGAAAAATCAAATCACAATTGATAAGTCGAAAAGAAAAACAATAAACGATATTGAAGGTGTCCATTATAAGATTATTCAAATATTTCAAAGTTCCTATTATGGTGAAGCTAGTATCGTGAATGAAGGGTACTTTAATCCTAAGTTTGATATTCCCTTTAATAACTACATATTTTTAGAACTCAAAGGAGCACTGGACTTAAAGGGACTTATTTTAGAAAATAAAAACTACACCGTAGATTCTAGTGGTAAATCTGGTTCTAGTAATGTTACCTTAGAGAGATTAACTAAATACGATAAAAGTACATTTTCATTTAAAGAGTTTATAACCACCAAATACGGCAATCATATCACCAATTTACAGCCTTATGATTGAAATAAAAGTGTCCAAATACCTTTTGTAGATTAACTAGAAATAATACATGACTGAGTTAAACGAAACTTTTCTAAAGACTTATCTAAAGTGATAATTATTAGGCTTTTTAAATATAATAAATATTTTAAGA
>JANQTO010000239.1:3854-4106 GCA_030731685.1 Nonlabens sp. | reverse complement strand
TACTACTTTTATATTCTATGTAAGGCTCGTATTTCTGAGAAAGGTTCTCATAGTCGGCATCGCGCATTTGTAGCACGCGACCTGGATTTAGACCTTTGTACCCTTTAGTGGTAGTGCGTGTGTTTATTTCTATTCGGTTAGTGGCATCTTGTTCAAATTGAGAACGAACTCCGTTTTGTATACCCGAGGAAAAGCCTAATAAAATTACAAGAATAAAAATACCTGATGCCACGGATAAACTCGTGAGAAAAG
>JANQTO010000239.1:0-3844 GCA_030731685.1 Nonlabens sp. | reverse complement strand
AGCGCTTGCACCTTGTATGCGGTAATTACCTTGTGCATCACCATAATTTACCTGTGAACCCCAGGAGCTGTAAATACTACTTCTGTACTCTATGTATGGTTCATATTTTTGAGAAAGATTCTCATAATCGGCATCGCGCATTTGTAGCACGCGGCCTGGATTAAGACCTTTATAACCCTTTGTAGTTGTGCGTGTGTTTATTTCTATGCGGTTTGTAGCGTCTTGCTCAAATTGCGCCCGCACACCGTTTTGAATACCCGACGAAAATCCCAATAAAATAACAAGAATGAAAATACCTGATGCGACAGACAAACTCGTAAGAAAAGTTCGCAGTTTGTTCTTACTAATGGTCTCAAAAATTTCTTGCCATCGCTCTAGGTTAAACATGTGCAGCGGCTTTAACCTGATTTACTACAGTATCGTCTATAATAAGACCGTCTTTAAGCATGACAATGCGTTTAGTCATTTGCGCAATATCCGGTTCGTGCGTGACTACGAGTATCGTTCTACCTTCGTCGTTTATTCCTTGGATAAGATCCATAACCTCGTAAGAAGTTTTTGTGTCTAGTGCACCCGTAGGCTCATCGGCAAGGAGTACTTTAGGGTTACTTGCGAGTGCTCTTGCAATGGCAACACGTTGCTTTTGCCCACCAGAAAGTTGGTTGGGTAAGTGCGTTGACCAGTCCGCAAGACCTACTTTTTCTAAATAGTGCATAGCGCGCTCGTCACGTTCTTTACGATTTACATTTTGATAGTAAAGTGGTAGTGCAACGTTGTCAACTGCTGTTTTATAGTTGATTAGATTAAAGGACTGGAAAATGAACCCTAAAAATTTATTGCGGTATTGCGCCGCTATTTTTTCATTGAGATTCTTAATTTCTGTGCCGTCTAGTGTATAGCTGCCGGAGTCTGCTTCATCCAGCATGCCCAGTATGTTAAGCAAAGTAGATTTACCGGAGCCTGAGGAGCCCATAATAGAGACGAGTTCTCCTTCTTTTACACTAAAATTAATGCCTTTTAAAACATGTAGACTGTTATTGCCGGTCTTGTAAGATTTGTTAAGATCCTTAATTTCAATCATGTTGAAGCCTTAATGGTTAGTGTTGCGCACAGCTAGTAGACTATAAAGGTCTTAAGTTGTTACACAAATAAGGCTTAAATATGTGTTAATTCTCCTTATTCTCAGTACTTCGCGTACTTCGGTATACAAAATAGATGATTCCTCCTACAAGTATGTAGGGGAACACCATAAGGTAGGTGATGCCGTTATTGATACCTTCGGCAACGGTATTGTCGCCACCATTTTCTATGACCGCACGGCACATGGCACATTGCGCTTTCGCGAAAGCAGAAAAGAACAAAATAACTGTAAATACAATGAGCTTTTTCATAGGCTAATAATAAGGGGCCATAAATGCGTAAACAACAACGCCTGTAATGGCCACATACATCCAAATAGGAAATGTCCAGCGGGCGATGCGCTTATGTTTGTCAAATTTCTTGTTCCATGCAAAATACATCGTGTAAAGCACCAGCGGTAAAATGATGGCCGACAACGCGATGTGCGTCACTAAAATAAAGAGATACAATCCCTTGAAGGCAGCATCGTCAGGATAGGGCACAGGCTCGTTACTTATTTTAGAAATCACATAACTCACTAAAAAAACTGCTGAAAGCACAAATGCCGATGTCATCACCGCGCGGTGAGCTACTTTGTTCTTACTTTTAATAAGTATGTAACCCGTTAGTAACAAAACTGCCGTCATTGCATTGATGGTTGCATGAAACAAAGGAAATAAACCTGCTTGAACACCCAGAAAGTTATAACGTTCTGGCATTATCATAAGTAACACTACTACAAGTGGTACAATGATTGAAATAGCTATGATGATAGCTGGGCCTTTTTTCTCTAACATCTTATTTGTTTAAAAGTGTTTCTGCATCTTCCACAATTTCTTTTATTTGGGCTGGTATGCCATTATCATTTACACCGCTGTAATGATAAATCCAGTTTTCATTATTCTCGTCTATTTTAACTTTGCGTGAACGTATGTATCCATCACGGTCCACAAGGGCAAAATTGCCGCTGTGTTCAAATTTCACAGCTTCATTCTCGCTAACGCCTACATATGCATTGAAACCTTTTTGAGCGAGTTCAAAGGTTTTTTCTTTGTCGCCTCTTACAAAGTTCCATACAGGAGCACTTGCTTGATAGCGTGATGCATATTCACTAAGCACTTCTTGAGTATCGAATTCTGGGTCTATGCTGATGGAAAGAATTGCAAAATCCTTTTGGTCTTTTAAGCGGTCATAGGCCTGTGATAAGTTACGGGTCATAGGTGTGCAAATGGTAGGGCATGTGGTGAAGAAAAAATCTACGATGTAGACTTTGCCCTTCATGGTTTCATTTGTAATAGTATCACCTTGCTGATTTACGAAGCTAAACGCTGGCACCTTATTAAATTTTTTTAAAAACTTATCGGCTACTGGAACACGGTCCTCACTTCGGTTGCTATCCACAACTTTGTTTTTGTTTATGTAATGTAGCACGTTATTAACGGCAAAGTAGCCAAAGATTACAATAATAATTCCCAGGCCGATGTAGTAGGGCGTATCTGATTTTTTATCGCTCATTATCTTTTAGTTTTTCGTCTCTATTTTTTTTGAATGCCATTCTGTATTCTGCTAGCATAATGCGCACATCGTCTACCATCACTTTGTTGAGACTTGCGATGGAACTTGTATCGTAGCCATATAGCATATTTTCATCTGGGTCATCGTCACGTCCTCGCAGCGCTTTGTCTTTATCAATAATGAAGGCGTAGTCGCTGGACAGGTCACCGTTAATAGCGAGGTCTGTTTTTAGTGCAGTGAAGAATGCCTTTATATCTTCAGGACTACCTGTCATAAAGTGCCAGTCGCTTATGTTTGTGGTTTCCTGCATTTGATTCTTGATAGAAACAATGTCTGCACGGCCAGATTCAGGTAAAATACTTATAAGCTGGAACGTGTCAAACTCGTGAAACTCTTTGTAGATTTTCTCGTTGAGGTTTGAGATGTAACCCAACCTATCATACGGGTTATCACCCAAAAAGGTGATGATGGTAACACTATCTTTAAGCTGCAACGGCTTGCCTTCTATTGTTTTGAAGTTGGTCAATTCAGTAACTTCCTTAGTCATTACAGGCAAGGTATCAAACTGATGCTTACCCTGTAAGAAAAACAAGTAAGCGACTAACGGTAGTGCAAAAAGTACGATGAGTACAAAGTATTTTGCGAATCCGTTAGTTTGTTTAATTCCGTTTGCGGGTTTTGTTGCTGACATCTTTTTGTATAAAAAAGGACGGAAAAACCGTCCTTAGAATTATGTATTTTTAGTAGCCATTAAAAGTCAAAACTTACGGCAGCGTCCTTATAAACTTGGTATATATAATCACCTTCTATAAGTAATATTGCGATAAGGTATATAATGAGAAATACGGAGGTCCAAACTACCGCTCTGCGCAGGCCGCTTACCTCATCTCTCATGTGCATGAAATCCCAAGTGATGTAGTACGCCTTAACAAGTGTAAGAATAATAAATATCCAGTTAAGGTATTTAAGACCTAGTAATTTACCGTTGAGAACGTCTGGTTTAATGTAACCTAAAGCTACCTCTACAATCGTTACTAGGGATAAGAATATTAGTACTCCCCAAATCTTTTGTGTGTTTGACTTGAATTTAACCAGTCCTCTAAAGATTTCTAATTTATGTGCTGTATGATTTGCCATAACTAATTTTAAGTAAAATTAAACGAGGTAAAAGAAGGTAAATACAAATACCCAAACAAGGTCTACAAAGTGC
>JANQTO010000238.1 GCA_030731685.1 Nonlabens sp. | reverse complement strand
CACATATTTTACAGACCTTGCAGGATATCAACAATGCAAAGCCAGCCCGAAAACCCATATTACTCAAGATTGCTCCCGATTTGACAAACGAGCAGCTGCTTGACATCGTAGGAATTGTAGAAGACACCCAAATAGATGGTGTCATTGCAACAAACACAACCATTGCTCGCGATGGTTTACAGTCTGAGGAGTCGTTGATTGCTGAAGCTGGTGGTCTCAGCGGCGCACCATTAACACAGCGAGCGACAGACGTTATTGCATTTTTACATAAACAAAGTAACGGCGCGTTCCCGATTATAGGCGTGGGCGGTATCATGACCGCACAAGATGCTATCGATAAAATGAAGGCTGGTGCGAGTCTCGTGCAATTGTACACGGGTTTTGTTTACGAAGGACCTGCGTTAATTCGTGATATTAACAAGGCAATAGTTGCGCAGGGATTATGATAGAATCGCTGGTGTCATTTGCATTTGCAACGCTGCTGCTTGCACTATCGCCAGGTCCTGACAATATTTTTGTACTCACACAGTCTGTAGCGCGTGGTTCACAATATGGTATCGCTATTGCTAGCGGCTTGATTACCGGTTGTATCGTTCACACATCAGTCGTTGCGTTGGGTTTTGCGGTTGTGATAAGGGATAATGAATGGTTGTTGTACTCCATCAAAATTGCTGGCGCAGTGTATTTATTATATCTCGCTTTTAAGATTTACAAATCTAGTGCCGCAATACAATTTGGTGATACCAAACAATCAAAACAAGGACTTTGGAAATTATACCGCGTAGGAATCACGATGAATTTGCTAAATCCTAAAGTTACCTTATTCTTTCTTGCATTATTGCCCCAATTCATTATTAAGGATTCCGTTCCAGACTGGATGCAGATTTATGTGTTAGGCGGCGTTTTTATGCTGGTGTCCTTACTTGTATTTTATGCTATTGCGCTTCTCGCAGGCAAAGCAGCGCAATTCATCAAATCATCCCTTTGGTTTGCGCCCGTAATGAAATGGACGCAGATTGTGGTTTTTATAGGTATTGCTGTAGCGATATTGATACCTTAAACGAGTTCATAAATCGTTTTCGTAACTCTAAACATCAAGTTATCTTTACACTCGATGGAGCACGTTAAAATCATAGAATGTCCGCGAGATGCGATGCAGGGAATTAAGCAAATGATTCCTACTGCAGAAAAAGTGAAATACATACAGTCATTATTGCGCTGTGGTTTTGACACGTTAGATTTTGGCAGTTTTGTATCGCCCAAAGCTATTCCACAAATGGTAGATACAGTAGAGGTTTTATCTCAACTAGACCTTACAAAAACTAATACCAAATTACTCGCCATTATTGCAAATTTACGAGGCGCACAAGAGGCATGTAAGCATCCAGAAATTCAGTATTTAGGATATCCATTTTCTATATCAGAGAATTTTCAAATGCGCAATACCCATAAAACTATTGCGGAGAGTGTGGTGCTTTTACAGGAAGTCATTGATTTAGCTAAACAGCATGACAAGGAGCTCGTGGTTTATATCTCTATGGGTTTTGGGAATCCGTATGGAGACCCTTGGAATGTTGAAATAGTGGGCGAGTGGACACAGAAACTATTTGACATGGGCGTCAAAATCCTCTCACTTTCTGACACTGTAGGAAGCTCAGACCCAGAAACTATTACGTATTTATTTTCTAACCTTATTCCTAAATATCCTGCGATAGAATTTGGTGCACACCTGCACACAACGCCTACAAGCTGGCATGAGAAAGTAGATGCTGCCTATAATGCTGGTTGCCGTCGTTTTGATGGTGCAATACAGGGCTTCGGCGGTTGTCCTATGGCTAAAGATGAACTCACTGGTAACATGCCTACAGAGAAGTTACTCAGTTACTTCAATGCCACAAAAGCAGACTGTGGCGTGAAACCTATGAGTTTTGAAAGTAGTTATAATGAGGCAACGAATATTTTTACAAAGTATCATTAAATAAAGGTTTACTTGATATTTATAATTCGAAAGGTAATTATTATACTTTTTTGATGCGTTAGACGTATCCTGAATTTCTATTTTTCTTATTAATTTCTTGTATAAATCTTAACCATTCCTGTTTGCCGATTATCCTATTTTTATCGAAAATAACTAAACATGGCTCTTTTAGGTCCTATTATAAAAACGGCGTTGCAAATACGTGAAACATTTACGGCTAGCACAAATCATATTGAAGCTCAAAGCGATGTGTTAAAACATCTTTTATCTAAGGCAAAACATACTTCTTTCGGTTTATACCACGATTTTGAGAGTGTTTTAAATGAAGATGATGTGGAGCACGCTTTCGCGAAAGCGGTTCCGTTTTATGACTACCATAAAATGGATGAGCAGTGGTGGTCACGCATGAAAGATGGAAAACCAAACATCGCCTGGCCAGGCAGTCCCAAATTTTTAGCAAGGTCTAGCGGTACAACAGGCAAGAAGTCGAAGACCATTCCTGTTTCTGACGAGATGATTGAAGCAATCAAGGCAGCTGGGACGAAGCAAGTTAGTGCATTGATAAATTTTGACCTGCCTACTGAAGTTTTTGAAAGTGAAGTCCTTGCACTAGGTAGTTCGACAGATTTGTCGAATGAAAATGGCTTTACAATTGGAGAAATAAGCGGTATCGCTGCGAGCAATATACCGGAGTTTTTAGATTCTTTCTACAGACCTGGAAAGGAAATATCTGCAATCGAAGACTGGGACGAGCGTGTGCAGCGTATTGCCGAGGAAGCTAAGAACTGGGATATAGGTATGTTGAGCGGTATACCATCGTGGATAGAGATGATGTTGAAAAAGGTCATGGAGTTCCATAACGTAGATTCTATACATGAAATATGGCCCAATCTTTCGGTTTACACATCTGGAGGTGTGGCGTTTGGACCTTACCGCTCTAGCTTTGAGAAATTATTCACAAAACCTGTCCAGATTGTAGATACCTATCTCGCAAGTGAAGGATTTATCGCTTGCCAGCAGCGTCCTGAAACGAATTCCATGCAGTTGATAACAGATGGCGGAATTTATTATGAATTCGTCCCGTTCAAGCCTGAATACGTTGAGCAGGACGGAAGTATCGTAAGCGACGCGCCAGTTAAAACAATGGCAGAAGTAGAGCCTGATGTAGATTATGCGCTGATTATCTCAACGGTTTCTGGTGCATGGAGATATCTTATAGGTGATACCATTAAATTTACAGACGTAGCAAGAGCTGAAATCAAAATTACGGGACGCACGAAGTTCTTTTTAAATGTTGTTGGAAGCCAGCTTTCTGTTCTCAAAATGGAAACTGCCATTACAGAGCTGCAAGAGAAATTTAATACCTGCATAACAGAATTTACCGTGTCTGCAAAGAAGATAGATGGTGAATTTCACCACGTGTGGTATCTAGGGACAGATACTGAAACATCAGACAATGAACTTGCTACCGATTTAGACCAGCTGCTTCAAGATGCAAATAAGAATTATAAGGTAGCCAGAAGTAAAGCGCTCAAAGGCGTCACAGTCAATAAAGTGAAGCCTGATGTTTTTGCTCAATGGAACGACCATAACAAGAAAAAAGGTGGTCAGGTCAAAATGGAAAAGGTGATGGACGAAGAGAAGTTTGAGAAATGGGAGGCTTTTGTTAAAAGTCTTTAGTCAATATTGCAATTCTTTCTAGATTTTAGATGCAAACTAGCTTACATCTGCTCAAAATAATTGGAATTATTAATTAAATAAATAGGGGTTGTACTTGAATCTTTGCGTATTTAATTATTTAGGCGCTAATTCTTTTTTACTCGGCGTTTCTCCAGTCTCACCATATCTATTGATGAGTTCTAAGATTTCCTCTGGAGAGAGATAGAACCTGCGCATGCGTTGTTTATATTTTTCTGAGAGACTGGTGTGATTAAGAATAAACTCTTTAGTCTTGAGAATGTACTCACCCATACCGTGTCGCACTGCATAATCGTCTGCAGCTCGTTCAACCTCTTGAATATGACTATGAGAATACAAATATTTTAAGCCAAAATATAGCATACCAATCGTAGAACGAGAGCGATAGTCCATCACGTGACCCAACTCGTGCCCCAACCAGCCTGTTAAGACAT
>JANQTO010000237.1 GCA_030731685.1 Nonlabens sp. | reverse complement strand
TGCACCGAGTTGATACGTAGGCATACCACCGAAAACGCTGTCTGTCCAATATATCTCTTCACCCGTAGCTTCCCTGTTTTCAATAAGCTGGCGCGCATATCCTTTATATTGAACGATATCACTCTGGTACAGCTCTTTACCGCTTAATATAGGGTTAAAATAAGCTAGTGCTGCAACAATAAAAAGTATGAAAACGGCTGCGTGAGGTACTAATTTCTTAAAATCAAAGTTCATGTAAGGTGTCCATCAGTGAAAAAAGGAAAATTAATCAATTTCCTCAAAGTCGATGTACTCACCTACGGTTTTCTTTTCAAGAGGTTGTGAAGACTTTTTGCTAGATTGCTGCGTTTGCTGTTGCTGCGTGTTACCAAACGGGTTACCGTTTGCTCCCATACGGGATTCAAAACTGCGCTGTACGCGTTGCATTGCTTTTTTACCCATCCATGCGAGGATTGCTTTACCGAAAAAGCGCCACACCAGTCGTATGGTCACGTAAATGATGAGAACAGTAAGTATAAATTTCAGAAAACCCAATAGTACCTATTTTAATGTAAAATTAATGAGTACAAAATACGATACTCTTTAATAAATCTTAAATTTGTGAACATATGAAAACAAAAAAGTTACAAATCCATACCTTTAGTCTATGGATACTTGCTTTTGTTACAGGCAACATAGCAAGCGCTCAGTATACCGAAACTATCAATACAAACAAACCTGGTTTTTCTCAAGGTGCATTTGCCGTAGGTAAAAATGTAGTACAATTAGAGGGCTCATTGTTCTATCTTCAAGAAGACCACAGTTTATTGCAATATGAGCGCACCCATATGGGTGCCGATTTTCAACTACGTTACGGTTTGTTATTGGAACGTTTGGAAATTTCATACACAGGCGCGTATAATCGTGTGGAACAATCAAATTTTAGTGGCGGTGGCAGCACAGACGTTAATTATGCAAACTTATCCCGTAGCACGCTGGGATTAAAGTATCTAGTTTTTGACCCAGCAATATTTTTTGGTGAGAAAAAAGTGAATCTGCTTAGTTACCATGCAAACAATAGACTGGATTGGCGCGATTTGATTCCGGCAGTATCTGTTTTTGCGGGTGCAAATGTTCATTTAGGCGATAACAATCCGTTGATTCCACCACTGGACCCAACCATATCACCACGTGTAGAACTTATTACGCAGCATAATCTTGGACGCTGGGTAGTTGTTACAAACCTAGTCGCTGACCGCATCGCAACAGATTTCCCTTCGTACCAGTGGTTTTTAACCGTAACACACAGTATTAATAATAACTGGGCAATATTTGGAGAATACCAAGGATTGAAATCTGATTTCTACAGTGACGATTTAGGTCGTGGTGGCGTTGCCTACCTCATCAATAAAGACTGGCAGGTAGATACATCTGCTACTTTCAACTTTAAGGACACGCCTAGTGTTTTTCAAGTAAATGTAGGAATGAGCTACCGTTTAGACTTCCATAAGGATGAAGAAATCAAGCAAAAAGGCGCTGGAAAAGGTGGCAGGAAAGAAAAGAAAAAGAAAATAGATTTAGAAAACGAGGGATAACATGATAACCGTAAAACACATCACCTCTAAGAGTGACATTAAAAAGTTTGTCCATTTTCAGCATGACATGTATAAGGACAATCCGTATTATGTGCCGCCTATCTTAAAGGATGAACGAGACATTTTTGACCCAGAAAAAAATCAGGTTTTTAAAAATGCCGACTGCTGGATGCTCCTCGCCTATCGTGATGACAAAATTGTGGGCCGCGTTGCTGCGATAATCAATTATGTAGAGATAAATGAACAGCAAAAGTCAAAGATGCGTTTTGGCTGGCTGGACATGATTGACGATATCGAGGTAACCAAAGCGCTTCTTGCAGAAGTTGAGCGTATAGGTCATGAGAAAAATCTTGAGTTTGTAGAAGGTCCAGTAGGCTTTTCTAATATGGATAAGGCTGGCATGCTCGTTGATGGTTTTGACGAGATGAACACCATGATTACCTGGTACAACCATCCATACTACATGGAACATATGGAAAAATTGGGCTATCTAAAAGAAACTGAATGGGTCGAGTTTAAATTTACACCACCCAACCCTATTCCCGAAAAAATCAACAAATTTGCTAGTATTATTGCTGAACGCTATAAACTAACGAATTTAAAATTTAAAACTGCTAAAGAGATTCTTCCGTACGTAGATGACATGTTTGACCTGCTCAACAAGACATACTCCAGCCTTGTCACATTTGTACCGATACAACAATATCAGATAGAGCTTTACAAGGAAAAATACATGCCCTATATCAATCCAGATTTTATAGAACTGGTAATAGATGAGCAAGAAAAACTGGTTGGTTTTGCGATTACAATGCCATCCTTTTCAGAGGCACTTAAAAAAGCAAACGGCAGTTTGTTTCCATTTGGTTTTCTTCATTTGCTTAAAGCGAAAAAGAGCAATACAAAAGCCGCTTTCTATCTTATAGGCATAGACCCAGCATACCAAGGAAAAGGTGTGACTGCAATGATGTTCAGAAACATCACTCAAAACCTTATCGATTATGGCGTTACGGAATGTGAAACAAATCCAGAGTTGGAAGACAACCTAGCCGTGCAGGCATCTTGGAAAAACTATGACCCTACGTTGCATAAGCGTAGACGTACGTATAGGAAGGAGTTATAATTGCAATTACGCATTTGAGAGTATATGGTAACGACTAATTTTATGAAATAGCATTCTCTAAACAATGAAACCAACGCCTGAACATAACGAAAGAATAGCCAAAATGACGTTTTCTTCAGTTTACCCCATGTATGTTGATAAAGTTGAGAAGAAAGGTCGTACAAAGTCAGAGTTGCATGAAGTGATAGAATGGTTGACTGGTTTTGATGACAAGAAACGATGCGAACTTATAGATGCAAAGGCTACATTCCAAGAGTTTTTTAATGAAGCAACGTTAAACCCCAACGCCTCACTCATTAAAGGATTGATATGTGGTTATAGGATTGAGGAGTTAGAGTATCCCATAACGCGACAGACTAGATATCTAGATAAGCTAGTAGACGAGCTCGCTAAAGGTCGAAAAATGGAGAAAATTTTAAGAAAATAAACCCACCAACAAAATGGCCTCAACAAAGACGACTTACACCGAAGAAGACGTATTAGAATTTGTAAACTCATACGTAGAAAAGGAACAGAAAAAAGCCGATAGCCTTAAACTGATAGCCTTAATGCGCGAATGGTCTGGATTTGAACCTAAAATGTGGGGTCCTACAATCATAGGATTTGGTAGCTATCATTATAAATATGCGAGCGGTCATGAAGGTGATGCACCCATCATAGGTTTTTCACCTAGAAAAGCTGCTATTTCTCTCTACGTATATTCCGATACCGTAAAAAGTAAATTGTTATTACAGCAACTGGGTTCATTCAAAATGGGTAAGGCATGCATCTATGTTAAAAAACTTTCCGAAATAGACATTCCCGTTTTGCAAGAGCTCGTTGAAGAATCAATTGCTTACCTAAATGAGCATCACGAATGTTCATGCTTAAAAAAATAAATACATAGTAATTGCTACTATGCACTTATGCTTCAGGAATATCCTTCAAAATATCCAATAAGAACTTCCAGAACTTCTGCACCGACTTAATCTCTACATGCTCATCTGGACTATGCGCGCCACGTATATTTGGTCCAAAAGATATCATATCCAAGCCTGGATAACGTTCTCCTAGAATACCACATTCAAGCCCAGCGTGACAAGCAACAACACGAGGTGCAGCGCCAAATAATTTTTCATATTTGCCTTTTGCAATTTCCAGCATAGCACTTTCAGCATTAGGCTGCCATCCTGGGTAATCTCCTGACAGCTCCGTATCTAAGCCACCTAATTTCATCACGCCACTTATAGACCTTGATAAGTCGTCCTTGGTACTGTTTACAGACGAACGTGTAAGACAAGCTATTTCGAGCTTGCCATCATGTAAAGTAACGCGTGCAAGATTATTTGAAGCCTCTACAAGTCCAGCAATATCTGGGCTCATACGATAGACTCCGTTGTGAATGCCCAGTAATACTTGAATAAGCTGCGTAGTATGAT
>JANQTO010000236.1 GCA_030731685.1 Nonlabens sp. | reverse complement strand
GTGCTATTTTTTCTTTTCTCTTGCTTTTAAAAAGTCCGAACATGGGTATTGCTTTATTACATGTACTACGACGCGCTAAGTAGTGCTTCCTTACTCACAGGTTTCTGTGCTTTTGAAAATTATTGCATTTGAAAGAAATTAGGGATGTAATTTTTTGCTACTTGTGAAGCAATTTCAGGTACTGAGCGATTTTATGAAGCACGCTTTCGCGAAAGCGTACTCCTTTAAATCATAATTGCATCTACATATAATACTCTTGAAAATAATTAACGCTCTGCATAAGTTACTTCACCACTGGCTTCTTTATCACGCAGGGACATGACTAGGTTCAGTGCGTCTGGAACCACGTCGCTACAGCATATGATGAGCGAGCCTTTTTTAGCATTTTCTATAGCGTGCATAATCGCTTTTTGCTCTGAAGGGATAATGGTCGTTTTAATGGTAATACCTGAATTATCGATACCTTCTTTGAGCATGGAGATAAGTTCTTCTTCGGTCTTGCCGCGTAGTTGCTTGTCCTGGCGTATGATTATCTCATCAAACATATTTGCCGCGATGGAACCCATTTCGTTATTGTCCTCAATCCTGCGGTCGCCTATTCCTGCGATAATACCTACTTTGTGAACGCCCTCAAAACTGTCTGTAAAGTTTTTAAGAGCCTTCATTCCAGCTGGGTTGTGTGCATAGTCCAATAGAATGTCAAAGTTTTTAAACTTGAACATATTCAGTCTTCCAGGTGTTGTTTGCGGTGACGGAATAAAGGTTTCTAGTGCAGCTTTCATGTCTTCGATGCTTATGCCACGTACGTTTGCGGTAATAATTGCAGGCAGTACGTTTTGAATCATGAATTTTGCTTTACCACCGTAGGTTAGCGGTATGTCTTCAGCCTTCATAATGCGCATTTTCCAGGTGCCACGGCATAGGGTTACATACCCATTTTCATAAACAGCGGTGATGCCACCCAGTTTTTGCAACGCCTTGATATGTGGGTTTTCCTCGTCCATGGAGAAAAGCGCTAGATTACAATTGATGTTTTTGCGCATGTCGTACACCAGTTCATCGTCGGCATTTAGAATGGCGTAACCTTCGGGAAGTACGGTTTCTGGTACTACGGCTTTTACTTTGGCAAGTTGTTCTATAGTATGAATTCCTTTAAGGCCTAAATGGTCTGCAGCTACGTTTGTTACAATACCTACATCACATTTTTTAAAGCCTAGACCTGCGCGCAGCATACCGCCTCGAGCACATTCCAGCACGGCAAAGTTTACCGTTGGGTCACGCAGTACAAACTCGGCACTGTTAGGACCCGTGCAATCGCCAGTCATGAGCAACCTATTTTGTATATAAACACCATCGCTGGTCGTGTAACCTACACGGTAGCCTTTAAATTTTGCCATGTGCGCGATAAGCCTACTCGTAGTCGTTTTACCATTTGTTCCGGTGATTGCCACAATAGGAATACGTCCTGTATCGCCATGATTTGGGAATAATTTATCTACAACTGGAGCAGCTACATTGCGCGGTAACCCTTCGGTAGGTGCAAGGTGCATACGAAATCCTGGTGCAGCGTTTACTTCAAGTACAGCTCCATTTGTGTCGGCTAGTGGTTGGGAAATATCGGTTGTCATAATGTCGATGCCGCAAATGTCTAGGTCTATAATTTTAGAAATGCGCTCAGCCATAGAAACGTTTGCTGGGTGCACAATGTCGGTGACATCTTGCGCAGTTCCACCGGTACTTAGGTTTGCAGTATCTTTTAAAATAAGGCGTTCACCGTCTGGAAGCACACTTTCTAGCGTGTAACCTGCGGCAGCAATAATGGTTTTTGTAAGTGCATTTACGGTAATTTGGGTTAGCACATTTTCATGTCCGTAACCACGTCGTGGGTCGCTATTTACAATATCTATAAGTTCTTGAACCGTGTTTTTGCCATTTCCTACCACGTTTGCTGGCGTGCGTTTTGCAGCTGCAACAAGCACATTGTCTATAACCAGCAGTCGATAGTCTTCACCTACAATCATCTTTTCTATGATAATGCGTTCTGAAACTTCTTTTGCTTCCTTGAAAGCAACCAGTGCATCTTCATAATTTTCCACGCCCACGGTAATGCCGCGACCATGATTACCATCAGTAGGTTTTACAACCAGTGGGTAGCCTACGTAACGGCAAGCATCTTCTAGAGAGCTTTCACGGCGTATAATCTCACCACGCGGCACGGGAACTTCAGACTGCTCCAGTATAAACTTTGTATCTTCTTTATCACAGGCAAGTTCTACACCTATACTACTGGTTTCGCTAGTAACGGTTGCTTGTATGCGTTTTTGGTTTGCGCCGTAACCCAGCTGGCATAAAGAGTATTTATTAAGGCGTATCCATGGAATACCGCGGCTTTCGGCTTCTTCAACGATTGAACCTGTACTAGGTCCTAAACGAGTAGCCTCGCGCAGCTCGCGCATTTCTTGAATATCGGCATCTAAATCATAATCTTCGGCTGCTATAAGCGCTTCACAAATACGTACCGCAGCTTTTGCGGCATAGCGGCCTACTTCTTCCTCTGTATAAGAGAACACCACGTGATAAACTCCTTTTTCTCCATAACCTCGCGTACGGCCAAAACCTGTATCCATACCAGCAATGGTCTGTATTTCAAGAGCAATATGTTCAGCAACATGTCCCATCCACGTGCCTTCCTTGACGCGCATAAAAAAGCCGCCCTCACAACCTTCAGAACAACGGTGGGAATAAAGTTCAGGTAATAATTTTTCTAAACGCTCTGAGAATCCAGGGATTTTGTTTGTTGGAAATTCTTCCATTTCCTCTAAATCGAGAACCATGACTATAAGTTTGTGACGTCGTATAGACCAGTAGTTAGGTCCTCTCATGGCATTAATTTCTCTGATTTTCATATAGAAAAAGGTTTTTAATTAGTTGTTCCTAAATGTATGTCTTTATATGCACAAAGAGTATTTTTGCGGCAAATAAATAAGCAGTAACATGAAAATTAAAGGGACTCTTATTCCTATAGGAGGCAATGAGGATAAAGGAATAGAGACAAGCGAGATGTATAATCTTGAATTTATACAAGAAGGAATTCTATCTCGTGTAGTTGCTGAAAGTGGTGGTACTGACGCCATTATTGCGGTAATACCTACAGCAAGTAGCATACCTGTTGAAGTAAGTGAAAACTACATTACTGCGTTTGAAAAACTAGGTTGTAAGAACATCCATATTTTAGATATCCGAAGCCGTGAGGATTCAGACAAGCCAGAGTACATAGAAATAATGCGCAAGGCACATTGTGTCATGTTTAGCGGTGGGAATCAATCTGTGATTACTGAGAAAATAGGTGGCACGCAGTTGCACGACATTATGCTCACCCGTTATTATAACGAACCGTTTGTCATCGCAGGTACCAGCGCAGGAGCAATGTGTATGTCCCAAGAAATGATAACTGGTGGTAGTGCCAAAGAATCTTTTACAAAAGGCGCAGTATCCATGGGTGAAGGCATGTCCTTCATTACTAGTCTTGTTATAGATTCCCACTTTATACGCCGTGGCCGTTTTGGTAGGCTAGCTGAAAGTGTAGCAAAGTTTCCAGAATTATTGGGTGTAGGTCTTGCCGAGGATACTGGGCTCATAATAAAAAAAGGCCGTTACGTAGAAGTAATAGGTTCTGGAATGGTGATATTGTTTGATCCTAGAAAAATGCGTCATAACAACCTTTCCTTTATAAAGGATGGGCAAAATTTATCTATCGCAAACTTGCAGACTAACATACTTTCTAACGGAGACATTTTCAATATTAAGAAGCGTAAAGTGCAAATAACACCGGCTGGAATCGTCAATGACGTGGAGCTTTAAATCGCTGTAATTTTTATAATCGAGAAAGCCTTTCTATAGTGATGTAGAAAGGCTTTTTAGTTTGTGTTAATCTTTATAAATCCTGATTGTTTTGGGTGAGTTCGCTTTCGCGAAAGCGTTACTCTGAATAATGTAACTTGAAGTCTAAGGTTAAATCTGTTATTTCCTCACCATTTAAGTAGTGTGCTTTGACCAAGTACATCTCTTTTTTGTCATCGGTAACCATTTGATTATATATTAAAATACATTTTTCTTTTTTTCTTAACCAAC
>JANQTO010000235.1 GCA_030731685.1 Nonlabens sp. | reverse complement strand
GGCCAGTTAAATACGACAATATCATTCTTTTTAACTTCGCTAAAACCAGGTAATCTCAAGTAGGGTAGTTGTGGTCTGGCTAGATAACTCTTAACTCCTGCAACAGGAATCGTATCGTGAACCATAGGCAAGGCTATAGGCGTCATAGGAAATCGCGGACCGTAATGCAGCTTGCTTACCAGTAAGAAATCACCTGTAAGCAATGTTTTTTCTAACGATGGCGTAGGAATGATAAATGGCTGTATCGCGTAGGTATGAACAATTGTCGCAGCAACGACTGCAAACAAAATAGAACTGGTCCACTCACCAGCCGCCGTACGCGGATGCAAATCTCTATCTTCTATATAAACTAGCGGCAAGAAATAATTTACATAGTATAGATAAAAGCCAAGTGTAATAATTACCAAAAAGGTGTCTTTGGATTTATTGTAGCCAAAACTACGTAGCGCCTCGACCCAGATAACAATGAACATGATGATATTTACCACAGGTAAGAACAGTAAGAATATATACCACCACGGTCTATTGAGAATCTTTAGAAAAATAATGACATTATATAAGGGAACGATTGCTTCCCAAGCTTTTCTACCAGCGGCAACATACATTTTCCAAGTTCCTGCTGCGTGAATTACCTGTAGCAGTATAAAAAATATAATCCATCCTGTCCAACTCATGTGTTCTTTTTTACTTGTAATGAGGCACTTTTGCCCGTTGATTCATTTTTATTATAGACCTAAAACGTCCTTCATGGTAAACACGCCTTTCTTGTCAGTAATCCACTCTGCAGCGATTACGGCTCCTATAGCAAATCCTTCACGGCTATGTGCGCCATGTTTTATTTCTAGCGTATCGATGACACTTTTGTAACTCACTATATGTGTTCCCTTAACGTCTTTTTCTCGAAGTGCCTCTATAGCAAGACTATCACGTGTAGAATCCTGTCCTAGGTGCCATTCGGTTTTTGAGGTGTTTTCTATAATTCCTTGCGCTAGGGTAATTGCTGTTCCACTAGGAGCATCTTTTTTTTCTAAATGGTGAATCTCTGTCATATCCACTTCATAGTCGGGAAAATCGGCCATGATTGCTGCTAGTTTCTTGTTGAGTTCAAAAAAAATATTCACACCTAAGCTAAAGTTTGACGCGTGCACTAACGCGCCGTTTTGAGCTGCTACAAGCGAGGAAATTTCTTCTAACTCGTTATTCCAACCTGTTGTTCCACAGACCGTAGGCATGCCTTGTGCGATTAGATACTTGAGGTTATTTACGGCGCTTTCTGGACTGGTAAACTCTATAACCACATCGGCTTTTTGAATGTCTTCCATGGAATCATTTCGACCTACGCGTGTAACTACGGTGTGACCGCGTTTTTCTGCCACGTGCTCTATGGCTTGTCCCATTTTACCGTAACCTAAAAGTGCTATTTTCATATTTAAAAGGTATAACTTAAAGAAAAACCACTAGCAACACCAGTACTGGATTGATTGTAGTCAAAATATGGATATAAGGATAAATTGCGGTCCACGTTAAAGTTGCTTAAATGACCTTCAACATTGGCTTCTATGATTTGTAAAACGTAGATTGCTGCTGTAATAAGTATGCTTAATTCTTTATTGCGTTGGGAACGTTGCTGCGCACGTTCTAGTCCTAATGTAGAAATAATAGGCGTACCGTCTTCTCGTGAAAATTCATCATTTGTTCCGCCAGCAAGCCTTATTTTGAAAGCGTCGCGTAAACGGTCGTATTCTCTATCATTGAATAAATAAACATAAACACCGCCACCCAAAGCACCATAAACAATAGGTATTTTCCATGCGCTACCGTTATATGCCTGTCCTAATCCAGGAAGCACAGCGCTGTAAAATGCTGCTGTTGCAGGAGCATTGGGTTTGTCTATACGTCTTATGCTATCGTTCACGATGAGTAAAACATCATCGTTAGGATTCACAACTTTCCCTGTGGTTTGAGCCATGGCAAAGCAGGTAAACAACAAAAGGAGTATATGTATGCTTTTATTTGCCATTAATCAAGTCCACGATTCGTTGGAAATCTGCTCGCGAGGAAAATGCTATGGTCATTTTTCCCTTTCCACTGGCACTCATGCTGGTTGAAACGTTTGCATCCAGCTTGTCATTCAGTTGCTTTGTTGCAGCCTGTACGTTTTCTGGCAGGCTATTTTTGCTTGATTTGCCAGCTTGTTCGGTAGTTTGCTTTCGCGAAAGCGTACCCGTTTTCAAATCTTTTACTAGCGACTCTGTGTCTCTTACCGACAGGCCATTTGCTAGAATTTTCTGATACATATCCAGCTGCGTGTCCAAGCTATCTACACTTATGAGTGCTCGCCCGTGGCCCATGGATATGAAGCCATCGCGCATGCCTGTTTGTATAATTGGGTCCAGTTTGAGCAGTCGCATGTAATTTGTGATAGCACTGCGGCTTTTACCTACACGCTCGCTCATTTGCTCCTGTGTTAGGTTTATTTCTTCAATTAATCGCTGGTAGGAAAGGGCAATTTCTATCGGGTCTAAATCGTGACGCTGTATGTTCTCAACAAGCGCCATTTCTAGCGACTCCTGGTCGTTTGCGATGCGCACGTAAGCAGGAATCGTTTCTAAACCTAGTAGCTTAGAAGCACGACAACGGCGCTCACCAGAGATAAGTTCATACTTACCAAATCCCTTTTTACGAACCGTAATAGGTTGTATAACACCTAGTTCTCTAATAGAAGAAGATAGCTCACGCAGGTTCTCTTCATTAAAATTTGTACGTGGTTGGAACGGATTCATTTCAATATCATCCAGGTTCAAGTCTATGACGTTCCCTACAATCTGGGACGCGTTTTTGTCCTGTACGCTATTGATATCGTTTGATGGGTCTTTCAAGAGTGCAGATAAACCGCGACCCATAGCTTGTTTTTTGGTTGCTTTTGCCATGTTCTACTAGGCGTTTTTCAAAATTAATTCATTTGCAAGACTCAGGTAATTCTCTGAACCCTTGCTCGATGCGTCAAAACTGATGATACTTTCACCATACGACGGCGCTTCACTTAAACGCACGTTGCGCTGTATAATTGTTTTAAAGGTAAGACCTTCAAAATGCTGATTTACTTCTTCTACAACCTGATTTGACAAGCGCAGGCGGCTGTCGTACATGGTTAACAACAAACCTTCAATATCTAAGTTTGCATTGTGTATTTTTTGGACACTTTTAATAGTGTTTAATAACTTGCCCAATCCTTCCAGAGCAAAATATTCACATTGAATAGGAATAAGAACTGAGTCACTTGCGGTAAGCGCGTTTAGTGTTAGTAATCCCAGTGACGGTGCGCAATCGATGATTATATAATCGTAATTTTCTTTTATCGCTGCAAGCGCTTTTTTCATTTGGTACTCGCGCTGGTCCACATCTACAAGCTCTATTTCTATAGCTACAAGGTCTATGTGTGCTGGGATAATGTCCACATTTGGCGAGTCTGTTTTCACGATGAGCTCCTGTACAGTTGCGGTGTGCTCTAGTAGCTGGTAGGTTCCTTTTTCAATAGATTCCACATCCAGACCTAGTCCCGATGTGGCATTTGCCTGCGGGTCTGCATCTATAAGTAGTACTTTTTTCTCTAGCACTCCTAGCGATGCGGCAAGGTTAATAGCAGTGGTAGTCTTACCTACGCCACCTTTTTGATTTGCAATTGCGATAATTTTACCCATGAAATGGTTCCAGTTTTTACGACTGCTAAAGTACCCATTTTACATCGTATAGTGAAGCTATTTGCACAGGTTTTGTTAACGATATTTAACAAGCTACCACATTTGATTTGCAACCTTCTCTAAACGAGTACTGTTCTATGACTACATTTGTAACATGAGCAATAAACTACTGATTATAGGGCATAACTGGCCCGAGCCACAAAGTACTGCGGCTGGCACGAGAATGATGCAACTTATTCATGTTTTTAAAGATGCAGGCTATGATATCCATTTTGCCTGTGCTGTTCCTCTTGAAAAAGAACTCAATAATATCGCTAAAGTTGGAATACAAACTACCCAAATTGCGCTAAACGATGACGGTTTTGACGCTTTTGCAACAAACCTTGCGCCTGATGTTGTCCTTTACGACCGCTACATTACTGAAGAACAATATGGCTGGCGTAT
>JANQTO010000234.1:16584-16881 GCA_030731685.1 Nonlabens sp. | reverse complement strand
AGCAACCGTAATCTACGCGTTCAGGACGGTAGGGGAAAACCGCCAGCTCATGCTGCTATTAGATGTATTAAATTCATGAAAGAACGCTGGAATCCTGCTACCATGCGAGGTTATCCTTTGAAAAGCACCTACGGCATGAAATACACCTTTGAACCAAGCCGATTTTAAAAACGGTCAACACAAAAATTTCATTTAACCTATATACCGCTGGTAATCTAAATCATAGCCTTGATAAACAATACACCTGCGAGGAATTATTAATTTTGCCTTGATTCAACGTAAATTAAAAATCAATTA
>JANQTO010000234.1:0-16574 GCA_030731685.1 Nonlabens sp. | reverse complement strand
CAACAGCACCCACCATAAAACCTATAAATCAATCATTTTACGGTTGGTAACACAATCTTGAGCTTTAAATATTCCCTACAGCAAAACTCACATAAAATTAAATTTATAAATTGTTAAAATTAGACGCAACCTAAATATATTTACGGCATCTATTAAAAAAACAACCTATGAAAAAAATACTATTTATTGCATTAGCTATTTTAGCAAGCAACAGCATGATTGCGCAAGATGACGACATGACCGATTCTCAAAAACGCATGGAGAAATTTGCAACGGTAAAAAAACATGAAGTAAGTCTTGATGTAACTGCAGCACTAGGTATACCAGCATTTAGCCCTAGATATGAGTACATTTTAGGAAGGTACTCTGGTGTAGGTGCTGATTTGTTCATTGCATTTGAAAATGATGATATTGATTTTTCCGACTATGAAAAATTCTCTTTAACTCCTTATTATAGGCAGTATTTTTTCTCTAAGGAAGATTATGGAGCCAAAGGATTTTATGCCGAAGGATTCGTAAAGTTCTTTACGTTTGAATCTGGCCAAAGAGATTTTGACCAATTCGGTAACTCTATAGGAGTCGAAGAAAGCCAGTTTGAAACTGCAATAGGAGTTGGTATAGGCTGGAAATGGGTTAGTGATAGTGGATTTCTAGTTGATTTTGGATTTGGATTAGGTAGAAATCTTGGAATTGCCGATGACCAGTTTGAAAATCTTGCAGAGGTTCAACTAAGAGGCGGCCTAAACTTTGGTTGGAGATTTTAAATCAACCTAAATAATAAAAAATGCGAGCCTTTCGGGTCGCATTTTTTATTATTAGCTAAGTCAGTTTTAAGTTATCTACTTCACATGAAGCAGCTCCTTTGGGAGCTTTAAAACAAGCGTTGTACCTTCTTCTTCACTAGTTAAAAATGAAAGGGAACCTTGATGCATTTGTGCTATCATTTTAGCAATATAGGTACCTAATCCAGTACCGCGTTCCTTGCCAGCAGTCGTATACTTTTCAAAAAAGTTATTTCTAATGCTTTCAGGAATAATGCCCTTATTGCTTATTTTAACTACAAAAGAGTTGTCTGTTTCAATAGAAATATTAATAAGTTCTCCAACCGGCGAAGCTTCTATGGCATTACGCAGTAAATTTTGAAAAAGATGTTCTAAATAAAACTTATCACCTTTAATGATGATTTCATCAGTTCCTACGTCACAGATTTCTCCATGATATTGTAAACTGAAATCTATTTGATTTTCTGCGATGAGTTCATCCAGCTCCTTAGTCTGGTTAGCAATCATGGCAACGAGATCAAATGTCGTGACCTTAGGTTTATATTCACCACGCTCCATGCTCGCAAAATCCTTTGCACTAGTCAGCAATTTAATGGTATCGTTACCTATATCCTTTAACATACGTACCCATTTAAGCTGCTGCTGGTCTAGCTTGCCTTTAGAAAGTATATCGGCAATGGAAACCATGGAACCTATGCGATTGCGCATATCGTGCTCTGCCAGGCGGTTTGCAATATCTTGCGTACTTATTTTATTTTCTAGTATTTCTATAGTTGTCTTAAGACGTTGTATGGTCAGTTCCAGTTCATGCGCCTTAACCACAAGGGTCATTTTCTTTTTCTCCTTTGTTTCTTCATTGAAGAGAAAAGCCGCATTTGATATTATTTCAAATTGTTTTTTCTCTTTGTTCATCACCGTCCACCTTCCTTGCAGTTCGTACTCCTTTTCAAGGAATTCTTGGTGCATTCTAACGAGCATCTCTTTATACTCGTCTGGAACAATAGTAGTGAATGGTCTACCTACCAGTTCTTCCTTTGTATAACCGTAAATGTCGCAATAGGTAGTATTCACGTCTGTAAAAATACCGTTAGCGTTTGTGATACAAATACCTATAGGCATTTGCTGAAAAACATTGTAAGACAACTCATTATTTTGCTCAAAACTACTCTTTATTTGAGCTAATTGCCTTTCAGTATTTTTTTGAAAAGATGATTCCATACTTAGATTCAATGAAATACAAATATAATAAAGGAAATAATTTCCTACATTATGTCGCCCGACATTTGAATGTTGTAGGTTCACAAAGTTTTACGAAATCTACGTTTTTGGTATTCCTCTTTCGTACCGTTATGCAACGGTAAAGCCTTTTGTAATTTACGCTTTCGCGAAAGCGAACAAACCCTAAACAAACTGCTCCATAAAAAAAGAGAAGCTGTTTAAAGCCTCTCTTTATAATCAAAAGATATGTACCTTTTATTTACCAACCACGTGAAACTCTACAAAGTTCTTGTCCACGTACATGGTTTGGGTTGCCACATCATATTGCAGTTCTTCAAAAGACATTTTAACGTTATCTACCTCAACAAAATCTATCTCAAACGGTAGGCCTATGAAATTGAAACGCAGTGTTTCATATTCCGTAATATACTTGCCGTCCTTATATTGCGAGATGACCATTTCCTTTTCCTTGCCCTTAAACATGAGGTTGCGTAAGCTAAAACGACCTTTTTTGTAATCATAGCCGTCAGTAGCATCTTCGTAAATGATAGATTTTTCTTTACCTATAGTGTAATAAACATCTAGGGTGAGGAACTCGATAGGCTTCTCACCGACGTACTGCATCACGGGATAGCGCGGTATAATAGCACCTGCCTTCACAAATAGCGGAATCTCATCAATATCAGCATCTACCCAGCTTTCTACGCCACCGGCAATGGTCTCTCTTGTCCAAAAGTTGTACCAGTCGCCACGTGGAATGTACATACGGCGGCCTTTGGAATTAGGTTCTACCACAGGACAAACCAGTATTTTATCACCAAAAATGAACTCGTCGTTGCGATAATGTGTCTGTGCATCTTCTTGGTCATAGACTACCAGCGACTTGAGCATAGGCGTTCCTTCTTCTACATATTGCCAGAATGTAGTATATAAATATGGAAGCAATTTATAACGCAACTCGACAAACTTGCGAGTGATGTTTGTTACGTTTTCGTCAAAGGTCCACGGTTCCTGGTCACCGTGGTCACCGCTAGAATGTACTCTACAAAATGGATGGAAAACGCCTAGGGCAATCCATCGTGCATATAGTTCACCCGTAGGCTGCTCTGCAAAACCACCTATGTCAGAACCTGCAAAGGACATACCTGAAAGTGCCATGCGCTGTGCCTGTATGTTAGCAATGCTCAAGTGTTCCCAAGTAGCTACGTTATCTCCAAACCAGCTGGACGTATAACGCTGGGTACCTGAATATGCTGACCTTGTGATGACAAATGGTCGTTTAGGATAGATATATTTCTTCACACCTTCATAAGTAGCGCGAGCCATTTGCATACCGTAAATGTTGTGTGCTTTTCTATGAGAACACGGGTGCCCATCGTAATCGTGGCGCACGTCGTCTGGGAATGTCTTGTTAGGAACTTCCATAACGGCAGGTTCGTTCATGTCGTTCCACACGCCTGCGAGCCCATTGTCGGCAATGAGTCCTTTAAAAAGGTCTGCCCACCAGGTGCGAACTTTAGGATTTGTATAGTCTGGAAAGAAACACTGTCCTGGCCATACTTTACCTTTCATGTAAGGACCGTCAGCGCGTTTACAGAAGTAGTCATTTTTCATGGCTTCTTGGTACACGCTGTATTCTGGGTCTATTTTAATACCTGGATCTATTATGGCTATAGTCTTAAAGCCATCTTCGCGCAGGTCGCTTATCATTTTAGTAGGATTGGGGAACTTCTCCTCGTCCCACGTAAAACAACGGAAACCGTCCATGTAATCTATATCCAGATAAATGGCATCACAAGGAATTTGCAGCTCACGGAATTTTGCTGCTATCTCACGCACATTACTTTCTGGATAATAGCTCCATTTGCACTGGTGATAACCCAGCGCCCACAAAGGTGGTAACTCTGGTTTACCCGTAAGGTCTGTGTAACTGCTTACCACTTCACCTACTTCGGGACCGTAAATAAAATAGTAATCCATAACGCCACCCTGCGCCCAGAAACTGGTTACATGATGACGTTCCTGGGCAAAATCAAAAAACGACCTGAAGGTATTATCAAAGAAAATACCGTAGGCTATCTTATTTTGCAACCCGACATAAAACGGAACGTTTTTATATAACGGGTCTGTTTGTTTACCAAAAGCATACTGGTCAGTTGCCCACAATTCAAAACGTTTTGCACGCATATTATTGTCGGCAGGTTTATCACCTAGACCATAGTAGCTTTCACCAGGCTGTGCCTTTTTAGACATTTTAACCACTTCACCACCGTGCTCGTAGCTTTCTTCATAATGAAAGCCCAGCTCGTCTTCACAAATTATCTTACCATTCAAGTCAAAAATGCGTGAACGCAAGTCTGTCTTAGAAATATGGCAAACGAGTTTAGACGTGGTTATTTCTATGTGGTTATCGGTTTCTTTAACGATAAGCTTGTTGTAGCCACGGTTTGCGTGTTCATCTATCGCATAAGAAAAGTCTGCCTCTATCTTGCCGCTGGTGCCGTACTTGAATCGTAATACACTATCACGTAATACTTGCAATCTTAATATGACGCCGTTTGTAGCATAAAGGGTTAAGGTATCAACAACATGGTCATAGCGCTCTAAAGCCGTAGGAAATACATTGCCCTGGCTCGTTAACTCGGTATTTGTAATCATAAAATGATGATATTCAGTAATTTAAAAGCAACATGAAAAACACAAATTGCATGTGGAAAGTACTAAAAAAGTGTGGAAATTACGGGGTTATGTGGGATTTGTTACGAGAACGTTAGAGTAAACGAAAATCAAAAACAAAACGAAAATCAAAAATAAATTGAGAAATGAGAGATAAGAAATTAGAATTGAGACCTTCCTAACTGTAGGTAGGCTCAAAATTGAAACATAAATCTAAACTATGTGACTGTAAACTGAAATAATTTGTTGCTAGAAAAGTAAAATAAAGCAACTTTAAACCTCAAACAACCTTATAACTCTGAATTTAAACTCCGTAAACCAAAACCCCAAGCGGCACAAGCCGCACCTCAACACTATGGTCTCTGTGTTGCCAAGGTTCTTTCTCTGCTTTTAATTCACTTTTTACTACATAACCTGAACCACCATAGTTGGACTCATCGCTATTAAATAGTAATTGATAAGAGCCAGCATCGGGCAGGCCTATGCGGTAATTGTCGCGTGGTACTGGTGTCATGTTGCAAATAACGATGACGTGTGAATCATGTCCTTTACGTATGTAGGTAATTATAGAGTTTGCCGCGTCCTCATGCGATATCCACTCAAAACCTCTGGCATCAAATTGCTTTTCGTAAAGCGCTGGTGTGTTGCGGTAGAGCTTGTTTAAGTCGGTGACGAGTCTTAAAATGCCTTTATGTGGCGCATATTGTAATAAATGCCAGTCTAGGCTACCGTCAAATTTCCACTCGTCGCGCTGGCCAAATTCGGACCCCATCATGAGCAACTTTGCTCCTGGATGGGTAAACATGTAGCCATACAACAATCGCAAGTTTGCAAACTGCTGCCAGTCGTCGCCAGGCATGCGTCCTAGAATGGAGCTCTTACCATATACAACCTCATCGTGCGATAGTGGCAACATAAAGTTTTCGGTAAAGGCATAGGTCATGGAAAACGTAAGCTCGTTCTGGTGATGCTGCCTGTAAATAGGCTCTTTCTTAAAATAATCCAGCGTGTCGTGCATCCAGCCCATCATCCATTTCATACCAAATCCCAAACCGCCCATAGAAGTAGGTTTGCTTACCATAGGAAAACTAGTGCTTTCCTCGGCTATGGTTTGTACGTCTGGATAGTTTAAATAAACAGCTTCGTTCATTTCTCGCATAAAAGCGATGGCTTCTAGGTTTTCGCGACCGCCATGCATGTTAGGTTCCCACTCACCGTCTTTTCTCGAGTAATCTAAAAATAACATGCTCGCCACGGCATCTACGCGCAAGCCGTCTATATGGTATTGGTCAAGCCAAAACAGCGCGTTGGAGATAAGAAAGCTCTTAACCTCTGCCCTTCCGTAATTGAAAATAAGTGATTTCCAATCTGGATGGTATCCGCGTTTTGGGTCTGGATGCTCGTACAAACAGGTTCCGTCGAAATTCCCAAGTCCGTGTGCGTCTTCAGGAAAATGTGATGGCACCCAGTCTAAAATTACCCCTAATCCAGCTTCATGGCAGGCGTTTACGAGTTCTTGAAATTCTTCTGGATAACCGAATCTGCTTGTGGGCGCAAAATAGCCAGTGAGTTGGTAGCCCCACGACGGGTCATAAGGATACTCCATAATGGGCATGAACTCTATGTGTGTGAAGTGTGCCGCTTTCGCGAAAGCGACTAAATCAATCCCTAATTCATGATAACTTAAACTGCGGTCCTCTTCTATCTTGCGTTTCCAGCTTCCAAGGTGTACTTCGTAAACAGAATATGGAGCGTCCAGTGCATTGTGCGTCGCACGCGATTTCATCCATTTTTTATCGCTCCATTGGGGTTTGTAATCGTAGACAATACTACCCGTTTTAGGCGGATGCTCACAGCGGCGTGCGTACGGGTCTGCTTTTTCAGTGATTACGTTATTGTTTGAAGACTGAATGTGATATTTATAGACTGCGCCATGAGCCACCGCCGGAATAAAACCTTCCCAAATACCGCTCTCGTCCCAGCGCACGTTGAGTACGTGCTCGCCAGCAGTCCAGTAGTTAAAATCACCAATGACGGAAACCACTGTCGCGCTAGGTGCCCAAACGGCAAAATATGTTCCTAGCACACCGTCCAGTTCCATGACATGCGAGCCTAATTTTTCATACAACCTGTAGTGCTTACCTGTTTTAAATAGGCTGATATCAAAATCTGTGAGCAGGCTATGCGCTATTACGTTTGCCATAATTACAGGGTAAAACCTTTAGGAATGACTGCGTTCTTTTTAATGACTACGATGCCGTCCTTAACCACATATCTATCAGTTTCTACATCTTCTAGATGCTTGCCGCCGTTTATGCGTACGTCGTCACCTATGCGCACGTTTTTATCTATAATGGTATTTTTAATAAAGCAGCGCTGCCCTATTCCTATCATAATTTCGATATGCCCTTTTTCAACATCTTCTAAGGATTCATAATCGTCGCTACCCATCATGTAGGTATTAATAATTGTAGATTCCTTGCCTATCCTAGAACGAATACCGATGACCGACTTCTCAATCTTTGCGGCGTGAATGATACACCCGTCGGCAATGACGGCTTTTTCTAGATGGGTTCCCGATATTTTTGAGGTAGGCAAAACACGCGCATTGGTATAAACGCGCTGTGAAGAATCAAACAGATTAAACTGCGGCATGTCGTCTGTAAGTCCCAAGTTTGCCTCAAAGAAAGAATCTATATTCCCTATGTCTGTCCAGTAGCCTTCAAACTGATAGCTTAGCGTTTTATGTGCCTCAATATTTTGGGGAATTATTTCTTTACCAAAGTCTATCGTACTCTTGTCATTCATTAATTTCACAAGTAAGTCTCTGTTAAAAAGGTAAATACCCATAGAGGCGAGGTATTTCTTACCTTGCTTTTCCATATCCTTACTTACGGTAGATGTCCAGTCTGGTAATAATTTAGCGTCTGGTTTTTCTATGAATGAGGTAATGACATTGTCGTCGTTAGTTTTTAGAATTCCGAAGGAAGTTGCGTCCTTAGCATTCACTGGAATGGTAGCGATAGAAATCTCAGCTTTTGCTTCAATATGCGCATTAATCATATGATTAAAATCCATTTGGTATAACTGGTCACCTGAAAGTATGAGGCAGTACTCAAAATCATGACTTAATAGATGATGCATGCTTTGTCGCACAGCATCTGCAGTACCTTGAAACCAGCCTTTATTTTCTGGCGTTTGTTCAGCAGCAAGTACGTCTACAAATGCACTACTGAAAAAACTGAAATGATATGTATTTTTTATGTGCCTGTTTAGCGATGCAGAATTAAACTGCGTGAGCACAAACATGCGCTTGATGTCTGAATTGATACAATTTGAAATAGGTATGTCTACGAGCCTGTACTTACCAGCAATAGGCACTGCCGGTTTAGAACGAGCCTCAGTTAACGGGTGTAGTCTGGAGCCTTGTCCACCTCCCAGAATAACGCTTAGTACTTTGTCATTAATCATAATCAGTTCTTTAATGAATTATATAAAGTAATGTACTGGCTTGCTGCATGTTCCCAAGAGTAATCCAGTTTCATAATGTATTTTCTATTCTTTTGTAGCCATGCGCTGTCTTCGTAAACAACAGCAGCACGTTGTACAACCTCCACGATTGCAGTGACACTTATTTCTTGTATAACAAATCCATAACCATTGTTGTCCACATCAATTACGGTGTCTTTCAAACCACCTACATTACTCACGATAGGTATGGTTCCATAACGCAATGAATACAGCTGATTGAGTCCACAAGGTTCTACTCGCGATGGCATCAGTAGGAAATCTGCTCCTGCGTACATTTTACGCGATAATGACTCGTCGTAACCTATATGTAGGTTGTAATTTTCTGGATGTTGCGTCTTTAATTCTTTTAAGCTCGCTTCAGTTTCCTTGTCTCCAGAACCTAATAGTAGCAAAGAAACCTTGCCATCTTTCAGTATTTTTTCAAACGCCTCTGGAAACAGGTCTGACCCTTTTTCATAAACGAGCCTGCCTATGAATACAAACAGTGGTTTGTCAATGTCCAAATCATACTGTTCACAAAGCCATTTTTTATTTGCCTTTTTACCAGATACATTGCTCGTAACGGTATAATTTTTTACAAGAAAAGAGTCTGTTGCGGTGTTCCAAACACTTGAGTCTATACCATTCAGAATGCCGGTGCATTTATTGCGCTCGTGAGATAACAAAGATTCCAAGCCATTTGCTCGTTCCATAAGTTCCTCCATATAACTAGGTGAAACTGTGTTTACCCGCCACGCGCATTTTATAGCTGCTGCTAGTGAGTTTATAGAACCATCCCAATCAAGCAATCCAACATGTGCTTTATTAAACGTAGGTAACAATGATTGCTGGTCATGCCCAAACCAACCCTGATATTGTGCATTATGAATAGTAAGCACTGTAGGAATGTGTTTTAAATTTTCAAACATGGTGCAATGCTGCATCATAAAAGGTACGAGGCCTGTATGATGGTCATGGCAGTGAACGACCGCTGGTTTGTTTTTTTGAGTTTGTATATATTGTAGTGCAGCGATTTGAAAGGCAACAAATCGTTTTGTGTCGTCCTGTGAGTACACATATTCCTCAAAAAGAAGTTCAGGGATGTCCACAAAATAGAGGTCAAATCCTATCGCGCGATTATTATCCTTTAAAATACGAAACTCGTAATGATAGGTGTCTAAATAAACACCAGCCTCATAAACAACCTCAACCTGCGCATCGCGAGTGTACGGTACGTTATAAAAAGGCATAATCACACTTGCCTGAGTTCCCTTTTCGTTAAGATATTTAGGCAGCGCACCTACCACATCGGCAAGTCCACCTACTTTTGCTACGGGATAACACTCTGCGCTTATGTGTACGACTTTCATGTACTTATGACTCTTAAATTAATCAGTTTTATATTTTGTTGCTCGGTTATTTTGAAATATTTCGCTTTCGCGAAAGCGAACTCCACAACAACCCTTAACGCAATTAACCTTAAACGCTCCTTTTAACTACCTTTACAAGGTTAAACTTAACGTTCCGCCCAAATATAAGGCAATCCTAAGCTACCCTATAAAGGTATGCACAAAGGGCGATAAAAAAAATATTTTTAAGTAACATGCCTAAAATCGAACTTTCGACAATAATCAAAGCACCACAAGAACTGGTTTTTGACCTTGCACGCAGTATAGATTTACACATGCTTTCTTTAACGCATACAAACGAGCGAGCAATTGCTGGTCGTATGGAAGGGCTTGTTGAACAAGGCGAAACCGTAACATGGCGCTCAAAACACCTGGGCATTACACAAAAACTAACCAGTCATATCACGGCAGTACAATCACCAACCTATTTTGCTGACGAACAGGTGCGCGGTGCCTTTAAGCATTTTGTGCATGAACACCATTTTGAAACCCTAGCAACTGGAGAAACCTTAATGAAAGATATTTTTGATTACACATCACCACTGGGTTTGCTAGGAAAATTTGCAGATTTCCTGTTTTTAGAAACGTACATGACACAGTTGCTAGAACAGCGCAACGCAACCCTCAAAGCCGTTGCCGAAAATGGTACCTGGAAAGAATTACCCGGAATGAGCGGTAATTATGAGCGCTCATAAAACGTAAACCTTGAGCATAAAAAAACCCTCTCGGTAAGAAAGGGTTTTGAATATGATTTACAAATCTTTTATGCTTTAAGCGTAGATTCTGACAACTTACTTGTAAGTTCCTGTGAGATTGCTGAACGTTCAAAAGTTACTTTACCAGCACCAGTCTCTACGACTACAGTACCTGAACTTTCATTCATTTGAGCAACTTTACCGTGAATACCACTCGTCGTGATAACGCGGTCACCTACTTTTAAAGACTCTGCAAATTGTTTTTCGGCTTTACGACGTTGTGACTGTGGTCGCAAAATCATAAAGTAAAAAACAAACATGACCGCAACAAAGGGCCAGTATTGAAGAATATAATCCATTACTGACTGTTAGGAAGTGCCTGTACAGCTGTAGCAGGTTGCGCCTTAGGTGTAACGTTACCTTTGATAGTAATTGTTTCAGTTCCTGACTCTGTATTTGCTTTAATTGTAACAGTTTTAGTCTGTGCGTTAGGCTTACCGTTTGTGTTAAATTTCACAAGCATAGTTCCTTCCTCACCTGGTGCGATAGGGTCTTTAGACCATGTAGGCACTGTACAACCACAGCTACCAGTTGCGTTTACAACGATAAGAGCAGATTTACCTGTATTCTTAAATTTAAACTCGTGGACAACCTCAGTACCTTCAGCAACAGTTCCAAAATCGTAAACTGATTGTTCAAAAGTCATCTTAGGGAAGTCTCCCATAGTCTGCTCATTGTTTGCAACAGCCGCAAGATTTGCGTCGTCGATTTTAGCAGTTGCTTTTTCGTTACAGCTTGTAAGAGCTAGCGTAGCTACAGCAGCTACCATTAGAATTATTTTTTTCATGATACTATTTTTTTGTTTTATTGACTACAAATATATACAAATTCAAAACGTTAAGCAACACTTCTTAAGTTACTCCATGAGTCCACGCCCTATCTTGTTTAGTTTCCCTTCTGCCTGAAATTCTTTAAGTAGATTATCAACGATACCATTTATAAACACACTACTCTTAGGCGAGCTGTAGTCTTTAGCTACTTCTAAATATTCATTAAGCGTCACCTTTACAGGAATGCTAGGAAAATAGAGGAACTCTACTTGTGCCATGATTATAAGCACGAGGTCTAATTGAGCTATACGGTCTTTCTCCCAGTTTGGCGTTTTTCCATCTATTCTGCCCAACAATTCATCTTGAAAAAGAATGGATTTTCTAAACAAATCCATGGCAAACTGCACGTCTTCTTGATCTTTAATAAGTACAGGAAGTACGACCTCTTTGGTAGGCTTCAGCTTTTTCAAAAACAAAAGCACGCTTGTATTCACCAGCGGGTAATCATCTGTCCAGGTAATGGTAATATCCTCTAAGAAATCTAAAATCTCCTCGCTAGGAGCGATGATGTCTGTATACAAAAAGGTAAGAAACTGTACATCTTGCTTGAAAGTAGTTTCGGCAGCACTGGTATACATTACGTACTCCTTGCTAACTATCATTGCCTCGTATATTTTTTCAATATACTTGAGGTCAAGATGCCATGGCGCGATTTTACGTTTAGACAAAGCCTCTTGCAATTCTGTACTATTTGCAAGTTTTACAAGAGCCTTGTTTTCTACAAAAATGCGAGTCAAGTTCTTTTGTGCTTCAGAGCCCAAAAGCTTTTTACTTGCGATTGTAACTTTACCATCGGCCATTTTATGGAGTTCAACAAGTAATTGAACCATGTATAAGAACAAGGTAAATGTTTGAGCCATACTACCATTCAAGAATTTTTCTAATTCCTTTAGGTCATCTGGTTGCTGTCGTTGAAAAGCAAAGATGGCTTGCATGACTTTAATACGCAGTTGGCGTCTGGTAAGCATAAGAACGTTTTTATTTTAGGTACAGGGCTTAAATCTAAACTTCCTGTATTTACTTTAAAAGCTAATCGCGAGTTTACGAAAAACCGAATGCAAAGGTACTACTTATCTATTTTCCTGACGTCGTGCATCAATACGTGCTTTTGCAATTTGCAATGCAGCAACGTGTGTTGTTAGGTTGTTTTCTTGAGCGCGGTTAAGAATTTCTATGGTAGTGGTATAGATGTTCTCTGTCTTGCGCATTATTTCATTACGGTCGTATCCTTCAAGCTCTGCAAATACATTAATAATTCCACCAGCATTGATAAGAAAATCAGGAGCGTAGACTATACCGCGCTGTTGCAAGAGCATACCGTGTACGTTCTCGTCAGCGAGCTGGTTGTTTGCTGCTCCAGCGATAATACTTGCCTGCAGTTTGTTGATGGTCGTGTTATTTATGGTAGCACCTAGTGCGCAAGGTGCGTAGATGTCCATTGGTTCTGAATATAAATCGGAACCGTTATAGACATGAGCACCATATTTAGAACTTACTTGCTCTAAACGCTCACGGTTAATATCGGCTATGAATACTTTAGCACCTTCTTGGGTAAGATATTCCACAAGTGTCTCGCCTACATTACCTATTCCTTCAACGTAGATAACTTTATCCTCAAGCTCATCACTGCCATATTTGAACTTTGCAGCAGCTTTCATTCCCATAAACACACCATAAGCGGTTATTGGAGACGGATTTCCTGCTCCACCTTTTTCTTCAGAAATACCGGTTACATATGGTGTTACTTCACGCACGGTATCCATGTCTGCTGTTGTCATCCCTACATCTTCGGCAGTGATGTACTTACCACTAAGTGAATGAACAAATTCACCAAAACGGCGCATAAGTTCGGGTGTTTTCTGCGTTTTGGCATCGCCTATGATAACAGCTTTACCACCACCTAGATTCAATCCAGTAATAGCGCTTTTAAAGGTCATACCTCTGGAAAGTCTAAGCGCGTCGTTTAACGCAGACCACTCATTGTCATAATTCCACATTCTAGTACCGCCTAATGCTGGCCCTAGAACTGTGTTATGAATGCTTATGATGGCCTTTAATCCTGTATCTTTGTCATTGCAAAAAACGACTTGTTCGTGGTCGTCAAAGGAAATTTGACCGAAAACTGGATCCTGATTGATAATCTGTGCTAGATTAGAGTGTATAGACATTAGGTTTCCTTCAAGGTTTTGATTCCTCCTTAAAGGCGCGCAAAAGTACCTTATTTTAGAAAAATGGCAAAGTACGGCTGTTAAAATAATTAGCTCAAAAAAAGGTGGTCCTTGTTTAGAGATTACCGCAATGTATGAAAGAATTAAAAAAATTAAATTCCCTATTTAAGAACTATAAATGGCAATTACTGGGAGGCCTGTTTGTGACTGTAATAGCGCGATTACTTTCTATTGTTTTACCTAAATATGTAGGTCATATTATCAACTTATTAAATGAATATGAATCTAGGTCTGCACAAGACCCAGAAGCGTTTAGAGAAGAATTGTTGTGGAGTATTCTCATCATTTTAGGCTCTACATTACTTGCCGCCGGACTCACTTTTGTCATGAGACAGCTTATCATCGTTGTTTCCAGACACCTAGAGTATGATTTAAAAAATATTATTTACCAGCAGTATCAGCGACTTAGTTTAGGCTTTTACAAACAGAACCGTACGGGTGATCTTATGAACCGTATAAGCGAGGACGTTTCTAAAGTGCGCATGTACATGGGACCAGCCATTATGTACGGTATTAACATGATTACGCTTTTTGTGGTAGTTATAACCGTTATGATTCAAACTGCGCCAGAGCTTACATTATATACGATTGCACCATTACCATTCCTGTCAGTTGCGATTTATTTAGTGAGCCGTGAAATACATAAACGTTCATTGCGTGTTCAAGAATTGCTGTCTAATCTCAACACGGTATCACAAGAGGCATTTAGCGGCATCTCTGTAATAAAGGCATACAACCTTACTCCACAAATAAATGAGCAATTTATAGGCATTTCAAACGAAAGCAAAGAAAAAAACATAGACCTCGCACGCATACAAGCCTTGTTTTTCCCGCTCATGCTTTTTCTTATAGGACTGAGTAACGTGATGGTCATCTATATAGGTGGTAAGCAAGTGATGGATGGAATCATACCACTTGGAACCATACCAGAGTTTTTGCTTTACGTAAACATGCTTACCTGGCCTGTAGCAACCCTAGGCTGGGTTACAAACATGGTACAACAGGCAGAGGCTTCTCAAAAACGCATTAATGAATTTCTAAATATCGTTCCAGAAATCCAAAACCCTACACAAGAACCAGAAACTGTCACTGGTGCAATAAGCTTTAAGAATGTAGATTTTGTCTATGACGACACAAATATTCATGCGCTTAAAGACCTAAGTTTTGATGTTCCGGCGGGCAGTACACTAGCGATTTTGGGCCGTACAGGTAGCGGCAAATCAACGATTTTAGAACTTATAGGACGCTTATACGACACGCAAACCGGTGAAATTATTATTGATGGAGTAAATATTAAGGAACATAATCTAGACAGCCTAAGACAAGCTATAGGATACGTACCGCAAGACGCGTTTCTATTCTCAGATACCATTGCAAACAATATTGCTTTTGGCAAATACGATGCAACGCAAGAAGAAATTGAAACCGCAGCGCGTAATGCCGTGGTACATAAAAATATTGCCAAATTCACAAACGGCTACGAAACTGTACTGGGTGAGCGCGGTATAAGTTTAAGCGGTGGCCAGAAACAACGCGTGTCTATAGCACGCGCAATCATCAAGCGACCTCAAATATTGTTGTTTGACGATTGTTTGAGCGCCGTAGATACAGAGACCGAAGAGAAAATTCTCAATAACCTTAAAAAGATAACGCAGGGCACAACGACCATAATCGTAAGTCATCGCGTGAGCTCTGCAAAGAACGCAGACCATATTATTGTGCTTGATAATGGCGCTATAGCCGAGCAAGGAAACCACGAACAGTTACTAAAAGAAGATGGTTATTATGCAGAACTATTTGCAAATCAAATGCTTGAAGAAACTGATGCATAAAAGATGCTCCCTTAACATTTTTTTATATTTTTAGCATTCACTTAATTGAAACCTCAACAATGGCCGATAGAGATTTATACGAGCAAGAAGAAATTTATTCAAAGGTAGTGCGCGCAGGTAGACGCACGTACTTCTTTGATGTACGTTCCACCAAGGCAGATGACTACTACCTCACCATTACCGAAAGTAAAAAGTTCACAAACGACGACGGTAGCTTTCATTTCAAAAAGCACAAAATCTATCTTTATAAAGAAGATTTTGCTGAATTTACCGAGACGCTAGACGACATGGTATCTTACGTTTTGAAACATAAAGGTGAAGAAGTTATTTCAGACCGTCACCAGAGCGACTATAAACGTGAAGAAACACCGGTAGATGCCCCGCAAACCGAAACAGAAACATCTAGCGCGTCCAGTTTTACAGACGTAAGCTTCGACGACATCTAACAGTGTCATTAATTTATGTGCAAAGCCTTTCTTCTTGAAAGGCTTTTTTTATCTTTAGAAATTAAATATCACCACCTTCTTATGAAAAAGTACCTCATTGCTTGTATGTTGTTCGCTTTCGCGAAAGCGTTAACCGCACAAACACTAGAAATCCCTACACTGGACTACTATTTACCAGAAACGGTGACATATGACGCGACTATACCAAAACCACAAGACATTATAGGATACGTCCCTGGAACTTGGCACGTGACGCACGACAAGCTAGAATCGTACATGCGAGCACTGGCAGCAAGCTCAGACCGTATCACGTTAACAGACCGCGGCAAAACCTTTGAAGGCAGGTCACTTTTATTGTTAACGATCACCTCGCCAAAAAACCATAGCAACATTGAAAAAATACGTACAGAACATGTAGCTCTTACAACAAGTAGCGCAGGCAACACTAGCAACATGCCTGTAGTAGTTTATCAAGGATTTTCTATTCATGGAAATGAGCCTAGCGGTTCAAATGCCTCGTTACTCCTTGCCTACCATCTAGCAGCGGCGCAAGGTCCTGAGATAGAATCCCTACTTGAAAATACCATCATTTTATTTGACCCAAGTCTAAATCCAGACGGGTTACAGCGTTTTGCAGGTTGGGTGAATCAACACAAGAACAAAAACATCAATCCAGACAACTATGACCGTGAGTATGACGAGGTGTGGCCTGGAGCGCGCACAAACCACTATTGGTTTGATATGAACCGCGACTGGTTGCCCGTGCAGTTACCAGAATCCCAAGCAAGAATAGCCACTTTTCACGACTGGTATCCTAACATCCTAACAGACCACCATGAAATGGGAACAAACTCCAGTTTCTTTTTTCAGCCTGGTATACCATCGAGA
>JANQTO010000233.1 GCA_030731685.1 Nonlabens sp. | reverse complement strand
CCACCTGCACAGTGAACCACGACAGGCTTGTCTGTAGGGATTTCAATTGCTGTTTTACGCAAATCATTTAGAGGATGGGATAGTGCGCTTTCAAAGAATTTACCTTCTTCTACCTCGCTTGTATTGCGTATGTCTACGATGGTGTAGTTATTTGGATTTGCTTGAAAATCGTTCAAATCAAAATTTGGTGTGCTGACCTTATCGCGACCATCTATGGTAATCACCTCTATTAAAAGTTGTTCATAACCTATTTTAGCAACGCGTTTTAACAATTTATCCTTGTTATCCTCGTGGTCTATTACAAGTGTGAACTTGTCGGTAGGCTCAACAATAGAGCCTAACCATGTCTCAAACTTTGCAGTGTCAGACACGGCTTGTATATTAAAACTACCTGCAAGGTGTCCTTGTTTAAATGATTGCTCGTCGCGCATATCTACAATAAGACCATCTAATTTAGGATATTTATTAAAAGGTACCGCTTCAATTGCTGTTTGTAAGTTCGGGGCGCCCATCTTGTTCATGTCTACATCGTAGCCAAAATAAGAAGGGATAAATGGTTGGTCAGCTAGTAAGGTCTTTACAAAATCCTGTTCACTCTGTTCTTTAAAAGCCCAGTTAGACTGGCGTTCGTCACCTAGCGTGCTACTGTTTGCATCACTCATACCTTTACCGCAAAGTGAACCTGCACCGTGTGCTGGATAAATCACTGCATCGTCTGGCAAATCTGTAAATTTATTTTTTATGGTGTGGTACATCATCGCGGCAAGCTCCTCACGTTTTGATTTCATATTACCGGCGTTTTCCCGTAGGTCAGGTCTTCCCACATCACCTATAAATAGGGTGTCGCCTGTAAACAAGACCGTTTCATCATCATGCGTGGCTACTACCGTAATACTATCTGCTGAGTGGCCTGGTGTGTTTCTTGCCTCCAGTCGCACGGTTCCTATGGTAATCGTGTCACCATCATCAAAACCTTTATGGTCATAATCTGCTCCCAGTTTTGCGCTGTTGTAAATGGTTGCTCCGGTTTCTTTGTGGATTTCTAGATGCGAGCTCACAAAATCGGCATGAGGATGTGTTTCTATGACTGCGATGATTGTAGCATTGTTCGCTTTCGCGAAAGCGTAATACCCACTAGCATCACGTTCTGGGTCTATTACCGCCATTTTTCCATCACTTACTATTGCGTAAGAATAATGTGATAACGGTTTATATTCAAATTGTTTAATAGTCATTTTTTGATGTTTTTTAAAAGTAAAAAAGGTTATGCTAACTAAGCGTAACCTTATAGATTCTTTAACGAGGTTTTCTATTAAACGTTAGCACCTTTCATCATTTTGTTCCAGTAGAGGTAGGGAAGCATGAATTTTTTAAGCATCCATAATCTCCAGTGTTCCTTAGAACTGTCGCTTATAAAGAGTTGTTTAAGCTTAGGGTCAGGTGTAAAATTACTGTCGTAGTCAAACTCTGCCAGCACCATTTTACCGTAGTCAGTAACGAGTGGACAAGAGGAATAACCATTATAGGATTGCGTTCCTATTTTATGCTGTGTGAGCATGAGATAAATATTCTCCACGACTATGGGCGTTTGTTTTCTTATCGCAGCTCCCGTTTTAGCGGTAGGTAACGCTGCCACATCTCCTAATGAGAATATGTTTTTATATTTTTTATGCTGCATGGTATGTATGTCTACATCTACCCAGCCGGCGTCGTTTACAAGATTAGAGCTGCTTACAAAAGGTGGCGCAACGCTAGGTGGTGCGGTGTGCAGCATATCGTAATGTATGCCATAACGGTTACCTTCTTTTATGACCTTAACGTCTTTGTAATTATGTTGAAATGTTTTGTCTAAAGATTCATTTTCATCATCTCCAGACATAACAATACATCCACCAGCGGTAATATCTTTTGTGAGCTCGTACCAAGCGATTTGCTTACCTCCATCTACCGCAACGAGCTTGTGGTGGTATCTTATGTTTATATCCTTGCGGTCCACAACTTCCATGAGCGTTTTGGCAATTTCTTTTACACCAAAAATGACGCTACCAGCGGTTGCAAATACAATATCAGTATTTGCCTTTACACCTGTGTTTCTAAAATGATTTTCGGCTAGGTACATGATTTTTTGAGGTGCACCACCACATTTTATGGGTGTTGCAGGTTGCGTGAATAGGGCAGTACCACCTTTAAAGTTTTTAATAACCTTCCATGTGTGCTCTGGGTCTGTATAATTACTGCATACTACGCCTTTATCTATGGCTTCTTCTAGGCCAGGAACTAGGTCATAATTATAGGTCAGGCCAGGCGCTACTACGAGTATGTCATAGGTAATGTCACCCTTAGTTGCGGTATGAACGGTATTATTATCAGCATCAAACCCGGTAGCTTTGTCCTTAATCCATGTTACATTTTTGGGTATAATGCTGGACATGGGTTTTCCTGTTTTTTTAAAATCATAAGAACCAGCTCCTACAAGTGTCCACGCTGGCTGGTAATAATGTGTGGTTGCAGGTTCTATAATTGCAATTTTTGCAGAGTTATGCTTTTTGAGAAGTTGCGCAGCGGTCATGATTCCTGCAGAACCACCGCCTATAATTAATACTTGATGATGCGTAGCCATAATTTTAAAGTTTATACTCGTAAACATAAACTTCGCAAACGATTTCAAGTGTAACCAATGTTACACAACTATATATTGTAGTGATTTTTACAGGTTAAGGTTACATCTATAGATAGCTATTTATTGAATTTGAATAAACCAGGGTTACTAGAGAAAAATTTACATGCGTTATAGTGCGTAACATATTTCAAATGACATGTAGTATATCGTCATTGATTTACAAATGTTATACTCCATAAACCGCGTACTTCGTTTACATTGTAACCTGTGGCTTCATCAGCCGGATAGAGTTTGTTGATGGTCTGTAATACGTCTCGAGGGATATCCTTTTGCGGTGTGCCGTGACATTGTAAGCACATGGAATTTGTTGTAATAGGGTAATAAAATTGTGTGGAGCCGTTTTGCACTATAGTAATTGGTTCATACTTAGAATTGTTTGCTACGGCATTTTTGAAAACGGTAATAATGTCAAGTTCCTCTTTACTGGCTTGATTTTTTGGATTTCTAGGCTTGTCAGTAACCCTTTTAATGGTAGCGTTGTGAGCGATGGCCATACTGTCTGTTATAGGATAGGCTTGTTTGTTACAAAAAACGACAGCTTCTTTTGTGCCTTTGCGCTGTATGGCTCCCATAAGATTTTTGCCCAATTCCTTTTTTGTACTCATGGCATACTCAAGGCCACGGTCTGCTGGTGTAGATTTGCTTGAACCTTCGCTGTTTTGAGCTCCAGCCGTACCTTTAGGCTGTTCGTAGGTTTTGCCATCATTGCGATATTGCACCTTGCCATTACTTTCGTTTTCTATATGTTCCTTAAACCAAGTGGGTTCATCGATTTTATTGTCATAAATATAATCGGCAATTTGCTTAATTTCTTTTTCATCAAATTTTTGATAAGGCATTAAACCAAAACGTTTCACCGCTCCATTCATTTTAGCCTTATGAGGATTTGGTTTTTTAACAAACTCCCATATAGCGTCCTTAAAATCATCTTTTGTAATGTTACCCGTTTTATAATGTGACTTAACAGCAACCATGGGTGGCGCGATACGACCATTCTCTCCTGTACTCGGATTGTGACACACATAGCATTGAGTCTCCATGAGTTTTTTACCGGGATGAACTTCACCATCGCGCTGCGTGGTTAAATCTACTGGAGTTTGTAGTGAATAATCTGCACTGGTCGGTGTATCCTTACAACCCACCAGAGCAGCTATGGAAACTATTGTGAGTATGGTGTTTTTCATAATCGGTTACTTTATTTTAATAACATGAACTTACAATCTGTAATTGGGTAGACACCGTGATTAATATCTTTAGGGAGCGTTATTAAATCACCAGCCTCGAGAATATGCTTTTCATTACCTATAGTAATGGTGGCAGACCCTTCTAGCAAGTAGAATGGCGCATCCATAGCAGCAGAGTGAGGTTTAATAACTTGGTCGCTTTTAAGTGCAAAGACTAGCATTTTATAATTGCTGCCATCAAATAACAACCTTACTATTTATGTTGTCTGCATAGGTTATTTGTGCCGCTAGGTTATAATC
>JANQTO010000232.1:1936-4249 GCA_030731685.1 Nonlabens sp. | reverse complement strand
ATAGAAATATAATCCACTAACAGTTGATGGATGACGGCTCAAAGCTCACACCTTAAAAACTTGCAAATCAAACAAAGTTTCGATTATACCTCGACATGATTTGATACACGTTTTAGGTCACAAATTAATTCCAGTTTGAGCGATAGTCGAGAACGGCATAGGTGGTAAAACCTACTTCATACGCTCACTACTTCACCATTATCGTTCGACATGATTTGATACATGTTTTAGGTCAAAAGTTAATTCCAGTTCGAGCGATAGTCGAGAATGGAATGGGTGGTAAAAACCTTATTAACTCTTAAACAACGTCTCGACTATCGCTCGACATGGTTTGACATGTTTTGATAATAATTGTTGCTTGCGAGGATTTTAATAAAGCTTGAGAGTTCATAAACTCATAAGTCTGACTTCATAAGTCATAAGTGGTAAGACGTATCTAAAAAAGCTGAATTCAAAATTCTAAATTAACTAGGCTATCCATCCATGCTCCCTAGCATGTTTTACGGCTTCACTGCTATCCCCAACGAGTAGCATCGGGCAAATGGTGAAGGAATCGGCGATGGAGCGTACTCTTGCCATTTTTTTAGAGTGATTTACAGAGCGCAGGTAAATTGCCAAAATACGTTCTGGATACATCTCTGTAACATTTTTATAGTAATCTACATCATGCTCACCGCTGTCGCCTATGAGAATGAATTTGGTGTCAGGATAGTGCTTTAAAATATTCAGCAATTCATGTTCTTTATGTGGCCGCTTTAACTTAGGTGTGCGGTCCCACGGTGTAGGAAAATCGCGAAGTAAAATGGGCCCTTTAGGAAAACCATGAAAATCCAGAAATTTTTCTAAATAAGCGTATAAATTCCACGGGCTATTACTCAAGTAAAACATGGGGTTGAAATCGGTTCCAGAGATACCACGGTGCAGTAGCTGATATAAATTTGCAGCGCCCAGCAGCGGTAAACGCCTGTCATAGTTTTTAAAAAATGTATTAAAAGCTACACGCGTTTTGAGAAAACTGGTCACACCGGTATGCATTATGGTGTCATCTATGTCACTAATGACTCCAAACGTACTTGAAACTGGAGGCACGAGACTTTCACCAGGAAAGCTGTTTAGGGAGATTCTTTTTTGTTTTTTCGCTTTCGCGAAAGCGGAATTATCATCATCAAAGCTCACTTTAATAGGTAAATACCCTTTATCATCTGTAAGCTTGTGAAGGCAAAACTCTGTATTAAGGTCAAAGAGAAAATAGCCTTCGTGGTCAGCTTTGGCCTCAAACTTTTTACCGTTGGGCAAGGTTAAAACTACAAGTGCATTGCGTATCTCGTCTGTAGCAAAAGCGCGCCACGTATTTCGTAAGGTCTGGTAAAAGCTCTGTTCCTCATAGAGTTTCATGGGAAGGTCCTCGAGCGCGCGACCACGTATATAAAGATGATTACCGCTACTATACGTGCGGTAAGCATTTAAAATCCATGGGTCTCGTTTGAACAAAAACATAATGCTAAATTAAGGCAATTAGTACGGTTCCCATAAAAAAATCCCATGTAGTAAACATACCACATGGGATTCATCAAAATAAAGCGGAAATCCTTATTTGAAATTTATAAGCTCAGCATCCTTTTTGAGATCCGCTATCTGGGCATCAACCTCAGCCGCTGTTCCTTTAAAAGTTTGCTCTTGTTTTATATTTGCTCCATTGATAGTTTTAGAAACAGTAACAAGCGCGCTCACCATGCCAGTGTTTGCATCTACCGTTTTTTGAACGTCTATATTCTGAACAACCTCGTTTGAGGTCCTGGTTGAAACCGTCATAGGAATTTCTACAGTATTTGCAGCCATCGCGTCTCCGTCGTGATTTCCCAATATAGGTGCAATCACAAGTCCTATCAAACATGTAAGTTTAATAAGTATGTTCATGGATGGACCAGAAGTATCCTTAAACGGGTCACCTACGGTATCACCAGTTACGGCAGCTTTGTGAGCGTCTGACCCTTTATAGGTCATCTCGCCATTAATCATAACGCCAGCCTCAAAAGACTTTTTTGCATTATCCCATGCGCCACCAGCATTGTTTTGGAAAATAGCCCAGAGCACACCGCTTACGGTAACACCAGCCATGTAACCACCTAGCATCTCAGCAATCGCCAGCGGATTCATACCAAATATCATGGGCACAAATGCTATAATAAGGGGAAAACCGATGGTCAAAACACCAGGTAATAACATTTCTTTCAACGAAGCTTCTGTAGAAATCGCGACACACTTATCGTATTGTGGCTTGCCCGTACCTTCCATAATTCCAGGAATCTCACG
>JANQTO010000232.1:0-1926 GCA_030731685.1 Nonlabens sp. | reverse complement strand
CTTTTCCTACGGCGTTCATTGCAAGTGCGCTAAATACAACAGGAACCATTCCACCTACAAATAACATGGCAAGAACCGGTGCTTTGAAAATGTTAATGCCGTCAATGCCTGTAAAGGTTACATAAGCTGCAAAAAGGGCAAGCGATGTTAATGCCGCACTCGCGATGGCAAATCCTTTACCAGTTGCTGCGGTTGTGTTCCCTACAGAATCCAGAATGTCTGTGCGCTCACGTACGATAGGTTCCTGCTCGCTCATTTCGGCAATACCACCTGCGTTGTCAGATATAGGTCCAAAAGCGTCTATGGCAAGTTGCATAGCCGTTGTAGCCATCATCGCACTGGCTGCTAATGCAACACCGTAAAAACCTGCAAGTGCATATGATGACCATATAGCCGCTGCAAATAATAATACTGATGGAAATGTAGAAATCATACCCGTTGCAAGACCTGCGATAATATTTGTTCCTGCACCCGTTGAAGATTGCTGAACTATTTTAAGAATAGGCTTTTTACCAAGTCCTGTATAGTATTCGGTTACAGACGATATTGCACCACCCACAAAAAGACCTACTAATGTTGCATAGAAAACTCTCATAGAGGATATTTCCATAATGCCTTCACCAAAGAAGCTCATCATCATCGTTTCAGGAAGCATGTATTTACACAGTCCAAAACAGGCAATAGCTACTAAAACAATAGACGTCCAGTTCCCTAGGTTTAAGGCTCCCATTACCTGAGATTCCTTAGCGTCATTATTCTTAATTTTCACAAGTAAGGTTCCTATGATGGAGATTATAATTCCAACACCAGCGATGGTCATAGGTAACAATACGGGTCCTATTCCTCCAAAACCTTCAGCTGTGATGTCTCCACCCATGTCTTTAATTACGTAGTTTCCTAAAACCATAGCAGCAAGTACAGTGGCCACGTAAGAACCGAAAAGGTCAGCACCCATACCGGCTACGTCACCTACATTATCACCTACATTGTCTGCAATGGTTGCTGGGTTACGCGGGTCATCTTCAGGAATACCAGCTTCTACCTTACCTACAAGGTCAGCACCTACGTCAGCAGCTTTAGTATAAATTCCACCACCTACACGTGCAAAAAGTGCAATAGACTCGGCACCTAGAGAAAATCCAGCTAAAGTTTCTAAAACGATGGTCATTAGTTCTGTAGGTGTTTTAAGAGCACCGTCCATGGTACCAGCAGCCCAAGCGCTACCCATGAAGTACCAATAGAAAAATATAAAAAACGCCGTAAGTCCCAATACGGCAAGGCCTGCAACGCCCAGACCCATTACCGTTCCACCACCAAATGATATTTTAAGTGCATTAGGCAAACTTGTACGTGCGGCTTGTGTTGTTCTTACGTTTGTTTTAGTAGCTATCTTCATCCCGATGTTCCCGGCGTAAGCAGAGAATACCGCACCACATATAAAAGCAATCACGATGAGCCAGTGTGTTGTAGGTACTATAAAGGATACTGCAGCAAGCAATACACTTACTATCACTACAAAAATGGCAAGCAGCTTATACTCTGCTTTTAAAAAGGCAAGTGCGCCTTCATAGATATAATCTGAAATTTCCTTCATCTTCCCATCTCCAGCGTCTTGTTTCATAACCCAAGACTGCTTAATCCACATAAAAATCAAGCCTAAAACCGCGAGTAAAAGCGGCAAATAAATCATGTATGATTCCATAAAAAGTATTTTTTGGTTTTTAAATTCCCGCTAAAGTAATAAAATATTGTTAACATGACTCATTGAAGCGCAACATGTGGTCAATCTTTCAATAATTCTCTATTTAAAATAGGAATTTGATAATAGCGAGGTTAAGATTAAGACATAAAAAACCGCATGATTTGATTCATGCGGTTTGATTGATTAAATGGTTGTGGATAGGTTATTTCGCTTTCGCGAAAGCG